>JACFNS010000070.1 GCA_019454705.1 Taibaiella sp.
ACGGTCCGGTAAATTATAAGATTATGTTGCAGTACATCATCAACTCAACAGCTATATGGCTAAGCGGTTTCATCGTTTACGACTTGTTTTTCCGCAGGGAAGCATACCATAGCTACAACAGGTTTTACCTAATATGTATAATACTTTCAGGGGCTATATTGCCTCTGTGGCAATGGGATTATGATTCGGTAATATATACTAGTGACTTCAGCCAACCTATCATAGAACAAACGGTTATTGCACGTGGTACTATCGTCAACAAAACAACTGCAAATTTTGTATTGGGTTGGGAGCAATGGCTGCAAATCATTTACATGGCTGGCGTGGCAATATCCGGTCTTATATTGTTCAGAGACCTCCTCATAATTCTAAAAATGTACCGGAGAGGAAACAAGTCGAAAGACGGCACATGGACTATCATAGAAACAGGAGCCATGATGAGCCCTTTTTCCGCTTTCAGGATGGTGTTCATCAGCAGCAAGGGGGACTATACCCGGGAGGAATTGGCTATGGTATTGGCGCATGAAGAGCAGCACGGGCATCTCTTACACTTTATAGATGTACTCCTACTCCGGCTGTTCCAAATCTTGTTTTGGTACAACCCTA
Source organism: Taibaiella sp. (assembly GCA_019454705.1). Classification (GTDB taxonomy): domain Bacteria; phylum Bacteroidota; class Bacteroidia; order Chitinophagales; family Chitinophagaceae; genus UBA5543. Next base: position 607 of record JACFNS010000070.1, read on the forward strand.
TGATATACCTGCTGGAGAAACGCCTGCTGCTGGTGCACGAGTACCAGGCAGATAAGGCAGTAGAAAACAACCCATCTGTGTATGGACGCTTCCTGGTGGAACAGTCCGTACTGAACGCAGCCCCTGTATTAGCCCATTCATTTATTCGCTCACCATTAAAAAAACGCATACTTATGCTGACAAGAAAAACAACCACCCTTGCCAGGGGCAAACAAATACTGATAGCACCGTTCCTTGTGATTGCATTACTGTTATTTACACAACATGTCATATCAGGGGAGTTGCCGGATGGCAAGGGGGATAAATATTCTTATAAAGGGAACATCATTACATATTCAAAAGAGGGCACTACCGATACAATAGAGGTAAGGGAATCTGTTACTAAAGAACCTGGAATAGTACTTACAAGAAGACCGCCAAGGCCAATACTCATTAACAGAGAAAAAGTATATACTGAAGAGGAAATAAAGTCTCTAAATACTGACAACCAGAGTGCCTGGGTGCCGGGTGTAACTTATGCTACCTTAAGGGAATACCTACTTACAAATCTTGATAAGGAAATCCGGAAATTACATGATGGAGAGTACGTCATCAATGTTAATGACATTATAGTAGATAAGAAAGGAAAGATTGCTTTTTTTAGATTTGGCGGTATCAGAGAAATGGTTATGGGCGAGGATGGAAGAAAGAGCGGCCAACCCGTTGACAGTAATCTGAATGAGAAATTCGCTAAAAAAGTAGCTATATTATTAAACAATGCACCATCGCACCGAGCAGCCTGGGTAGGAAGAGACAATGTTTACTGTTTAATTACCAGCATTGGCGAGTATTATGAACCTTTCATCGTAAAAGACGGCAAACTCATCTCACTATAACCCATTGTAATTGCTACCTCATTACAGTAACTTTATCACAAACACTACTGTAATGCTGATGACACAAAATATAAGCAAAGGGATGGCTGTAATAGTTCTATCCCTTTTTTTCTGTACTTCTTTCAGCGCATCTGCACAGGTCGGTACTATCAACTACAAAGGCAATGTTCTGGAAGTGAAGAATATGGCCGACACTACGGAAGTGCTTGACCCCATTACAATGGAAACATTATGGGAAATCAGGAATCCTAATCCTATCCCCCTGAAGTTGAACAACATGAACATCTATGCAGACAACGAGGTAGAGCAACGCCCTTCAGCAACAGGTGAAGTTGTAAGAAAATATCTCATCCAACAAATAAGCGGCCAGGTAAAAGCGGATGGCGAATACAGGCTAATGCTGGACAATATCATCATCAGCGACAAAGGGAAGATTGTGTACCACAACTTTAATGGCTTAGAGAAAAAGACAACTATAACTACAAATCATAGCGCACCCGGTGATACTCCTGCACGCGTTTCTCAAACCAACAGGTGGAAAGAAACAGACAAAAAGTTAAGCGCATCACTCGCCAACCAAATAGAAAAAGCAATTGACAAAGCGCCCACCTACAAACCTGCAATGGTATATAACCAGCCCGTTCCCTGCCAATTGGATACCAAAGAACTGCAAAGGCCATTTACGATTAAAGGCGGCATGGTACAATACTAAAGAAGGGCGGCAAATTTGCCGCCCTTCTTCTATCAACTATTCAATTCCTATTAATTCTTTACCGGCAGGTAGCCGTAGTTCTTACCGTACTCCATCATCTGTCCGTAGAAACTTTCGGGATATTCCACCTTCACGTCAGTGATTTTATCGCCGTCTTTTACCGGCACCAGTTTGGGCTGTATAAAACCGGCATAAGGTTTGTCGCCCAGCTTCGCATAACGCTCCAGCACTTCTTTGTGCAGGTCCTGGTTCACCTTCACACCGTAAGTTTCTACCAGCGCTTTACCTGCTGCATAATCCCCTTCTGATTTGATACGCTGTATCTCGCGCAGCAACTGGCCAAACAGGTCGCGCAGTTTGTTGTAGTCATTTACCTGTACATAGGTTTTACCGTCTTTCTTTACGAACTCCACCACGTTGTCCGCCTTGCCTTTTTCATATACCCAATAGGCATTCAGGGCGCGGTTGCGCATGTGTGCTTCTTCTATATCGTCACCCAGTTTCAGACGGGTAAGCTGTGTCATCAGGCCGTTCATCATATAGCTGTCGTACTCAGCCATACCTACCTCTGTAGTAGAGGCTACACCTATATCCACCAGTTTCTGGTCCATAGCATAATACAGCGCTACCAGGTCAGCACGTGCTTCTTCCAATGTCGATGCATAATTTTTCAGTGTCTTGTCAGTTGTTTCTACACCGGGGTTGATTTGTCCTGATGCGTGGCCTATGCATTCGTGCATATCCGTATGCAGGTCGGATGCCAGGTTGCCATGTTCTTTCATACGGGCTTTCACTTTTTCATCAGCTACAAATTCGTCCAGGAAACCGCCTTTTGACTTGGCTACGTTATACGCATGAATAATATTGCTCAGCGATACAGATTTAGAACCATGGTTCTTACGAATCCAGTCAGCGTTGGGCAGGTTGATGCCTATTGGTGTGCTGGGGGCTGCGTCACCGCTCTCCACTATCGCAGTTATCGCCTTAGCTGTTATGCCTTTTACTTCTTTCTTTTTATGCTCTTCCATCAGCGGAGAGTTATCTTCAAACCACTGCGCCTGCTGTGCTATGGCGTTGATGCGCTTGGTGGCTTCCATATCTTTCATAGATACCACGCTTTCAAAGCTGCCCTTCTTACCTATTGCGTCCAGGTATACTTCTATAAAACCGTTTACTACATCCAGGCGTGAAGCTGTATCATTAACCCAGGCTATGCTGTATTCGTCAAAAATCTTCAGGTCGCCTGTTTTATAATACTGCACCAACAGTTCCAAGGATTTCTTTTGTTGCTCGTTTTCTGCAACGGGAATCGCTTTCTCCAACCAGTAAACTATCTTCTCAATAGCCGGTGAGTACATACCGCCTACTTTCCATACTTTCTCCACTACCTTGCCATTCTCCTTCATTGTTTTGCTGTTCAGCCCCCACGATGGCGCATCGCCTTTTGTATCAAACTTGTCGTAAAATGCTTCCACTTCTTTTTGAGTTACCCCTTCGTAGAAGTTGTTGGAAGAATTCACCACATTGTCAATATCCGGGCGCTGGTCTACCACCTTAGGCTCTATACTCATATCGTACACCAGCGGTGTGATGCGTGTAACGAATGCGTCAACTGTTTCGCCCTGCTCCAATGGTAGTTGAGCTGCATCGCTGTTTTTGATCACCTCAGCAAAGTATGCCTCGTTGCAAGCGGGAATAAACTTTTCATTACCATAGTGGTGGTGATAACCATTGCTGAACCAGAAACGGCCACAGTATTCCTCAAACTTTTTCCAGTCTTCGCTATTCTTGTCACCTTTGTATGTACCATAAGCAGCTTCCAGCGTTTTGCGCAGCATAATGCCGTACTTGCTCTTCTGGTCGTAGATGATATCACGGCCGCACAGTGCAGCTTCATACAGGTAGAATGCCAGTTCTTTTTGCTGTGCGCTCAGCTCGTCCCAACCCGGCACCTGGTAGCGCAGTATTTTGATGTCTGCAAACTTTTCGGCCTCTACATTAAATTCTTTTACTTCGGCCGGTTGTTCTTTTTTGCCGGCATCTTTACAGGATTCCATAAACATTTGCGTACCTATTAACGCCATAACAGGGAAAATCCATTTTTTCATATTTGCTTTATAATTATTTTTCAGGTCTTAAAAGTAGCCCATTCAAGGCAGTATTAAAAACCGAGGTAGTAAAATCCCCCTTTTGGCGCAAATATTTAATCCAAGTTCTACTTTTGCCCCGCATGAAAAAATTGGCATTTATATTAATACCCCTGCTGGCGGCCTGTGGCAGCAGCGAAAGCGCAGAGGATATGAAACATTTCTACGCACCTGCTGCGGGTACAGTTGTAGCGGCAGATAGCATACCCATTACAGAAGACAACCTGAACGACTTTTATTATTCAGTACGACTGACGGCTACCGATTCCAGCAGCGAAGGCAGATATGACCTGGATGCTGCTTATGGCCTTAACGAAGCGCACAGTATTATGGCATTCCCTAAGCTTACTAAAACCATCCGCCCGGCTATTCGCCCTGATAGCCTGCCCTACTCGTACATTATCGGCTTTTATTATGAAGGCGAGCAGCAATTTAACGACTACGCCCGTGTATCAGCCCGAAAGGTAGATGCCCAGCAAAGCCAGATAGAACTGCGCTACCTCAAAGCTTACTATACAGACACGGTAGAAAAGAAATAGCCCCGCCGGACGGCGAAGCTATAGTTACCCAAAATCGTATGAGTGTATGAACCTTCATGGCGAAGAGCGGTGTCCTGCTTCATCATAAAGGTATTTTATATGTATTATCGCTGTTTTGATTAATTGTTACCTATCCGTTACCCTTTTGTTGATATTATGTTATATCAACAGGTTATTCCGGATTACACCCTATTAATCAACATTCTGCCATCACAGACTGCATATATGTGAAAAGCAGCTTCATGTTAGTTTTTTGACGCGCGGATTTATACTTTTGACATATAAATTAAACTGGAGAACCATGGGATTTGTAGTATTTGGCATTATCATATTGTTCATATCCTTTATCATTGGTAAAGGGGGCCCGGAGCTACGTAAGCTACAGGCATTTGTACGCGGGGCAAGGCTGTTGGGGCTTATACTCATACTGCTGGGTGCGCTCACAGCAAGCATCGTACAGATAGATGCCGGCTATATCGGCGTGAAAAAGCTATTTGGTAAAGTGCAGAAAACGGTACTACCCAGCGGGCTTCATATGGTGAATCCGCTGATGGAAATAATAGAAGTAGACATACGCACCATGAACTATACTATGAGTGGCATGACAGACGAAGGCCGCCAAAGCCAGGACGATGCCATACATACCCTGTCGGCAGACGGCCTCGAGGTAACCATTGACCTGACTGTGCTGTACCGTGTGGTACCCTCCGATGCACCGAAGCTGATAGCGCAAATAGGCTTGGACTACGAAGATAAAGTGGTACGGCCGATAGCTCGCACCATGATACGTGACAACGCTGTGTATTATGATGCAGTAGCATTATATTCAACTAAGCGCGATGAATTCCAGACAAGGATATACAACAGCATAGAAAAAGAATTTAAAAAGCGCGGGCTGGTGGTAGAGAACTTGCTCATACGAAACATTAGCCTGCCCGCATCTGTTAAACAGGCAATAGAACAGAAAATAAATGCAGAACAGGAAGCGCAGAAAATGCAGTTCGTACTGCAGAAAGAAAAGCAGGAAGCTGAACGTAAACGTGTAGAGGCACAGGGTATAGCTGACTACCAACGTATCATCAGCACCAACCTGACGGATAAACAACTGCAATACGAGCAGATAAAAGCTATCAAAGAACTGGCAACATCGCAAAATTCAAAAATAGTGCTGATGGGCAGCGGTAAAGACGGCAACATAATACTGGACGCAAAATAGAACCGAAGAAAGGCTTGTATGAAGCAGACGGGATTATTATTCATCATTACATTACTCTTATACGCCTGCGGTGGAGAGGAAAAGCCTGCTACCCGCCATGAGCAGGCAATAAAAGAAGAAGGCTTTACAACTGACACCCTGTGCGGCGTGTACAGGCGTTATACCGGCACTGTAGCAGGGCAGCCCGTGGTGCTGCATTATATGCAGTACAGCAATATGGTTACCTGCCAGTATTATTATGTAAGCGAGGGGAAAAACATTCATATTTATAGTGCTACTAACCGTCTGCATAATAACCCACTGGTTTTAATAGAGACTCCGGAAACGGAAAGAGAAAAGGACAATCCAGCGAGTTGGTATATAACAATTACTGAAGACAGCCTAAAAGGGGAATGGTTAAGTGGCGATAGTGAAATTACATACCCCATTTTACTGAAAGAGGACTATACCAATGGCGCACAGCAGTTCAGCATAGTATGTATGACAGATAGTGTAAACTTTATCGACAGCCTGCCTGAACCCAAAGCATCAACCACTTATGAAGTATTACTGCCAGTGGGCGATGATGAAGGAACGAAGTTTGTACGTACTGCCATCTATAACTGCATTGGCTGCGATACTATTGCGGGTGATGATATGAAGAGTTGCCTGGACGGGCTGAAGTCAAAGTACTTTGCCGACTACAGGCATGTAAGTGATGAAGAAAAAAAGCTGTACACATCCGCCGCTTCTTTTGGCAACTGGAGCGAACAGACAAATTTCTGGGTAGTGTACAATGATGATGGTATGCTGGTGGTCAATCATCATGTATATGCATATACCGGCGGTGCACATGGCAATTATTCCAGCCACTACCTATGTATTGACTCCCGCGATAAAAAGCTGCTGAAGCTGGAAGATGTATTACAAGCCGACACTGTGCAAATGGTCAGGTTATTGGAAGAGGAAGCAAGGAAACTGTACAATATAGCTGAAGAAGCCCCGCTATATGCAAACATGCTAACCGAAGAACTGTATATTCCTGAGCAATTTTATATAAGCAACAAGGGCATCACATTTGTGTATGGCATTTACGAAGTAGCCGCTTATGCAGAAGGCGAAATCAGCCTGTTTATTCCTTACAATAAAATCATGGGCATGCTCACGCCCTGGTTCAAACAAAGAATGAAACTGGAACAACTGGCAGCCAACAAATAATAACAATGGACTCATTGGAACAAATAAAATACCCCATAGGCCGCTATATAGCGCCAACAGAATTTACACCCCAAATTATAAACGGGTGGATAGCAGCTATAGAAGCACTACCCTCGTGGCTAGACCCATGTATTGAAAACCTGGATCAGGCACAACTGGAAGTTCCCTACCGCGATGGCGGCTGGAACAGCAGGCAGGTGATACATCACATTGCTGATAGTCATATGAACGCCTACATAAGGTTGAAGCTGGCATTAACAGAAGACAAACCCACTATAAAACCTTACGATGAAAATAAATGGGCAGTACTGGACGATGTAGAATCGGTGCCGGTAAATGTATCTATTACCCTGCTGCATGCATTGCACCGCAGATGGGCCGCGCAGCTACGCAGCCTCAGCGATTCCGATTGGGAGCGTACATATTTTCATCCGGAACAAAACAAAAGTGTACCCATATGGCAAATGACAGCCCTCTATGCATGGCATGGCAGGCACCATATGGAGCAGATAAGGACTTTGAGAGAAAGAATGGGTTGGTAAACCTGTTTTTTTGCCCATTGGGTTGTAACTTAGCCCTGCACAAAAAACACCACATCTTATGTTGACCGGCATTCAGCACTTGCACAATTTCCTGCGTTGGTTCGTATTGTTATTCGCGTTGTGGACAATATTTAAGACCATGGGCGGCCTTAGCGGTGTAAGACAGTTCACAAAATCAGACAAACGCCCGGCTATGCTGCTGATGATAACAGCGGATATACAACTGTTGCTGGGGTTGATACTATATGTAGGTAATGGCTGGTTCAAAGTGCTGACAGGCGGTGGTTTTATGAAACTGCCCGCAGCACGTTTCTGGGCCATGGAGCATATGCTGGGCATGCTCATCGCCATCATCCTGATACATATCGGCTATAGTGCTGTCAAAAAAGATATTCCCGACGCTGCCAAGTTCAAAAAAGTGTTCTGGTACACATTAATAGCGCTGATAGCCATCCTCATTACCATACCATGGCCGTTCCGCGAGATAATAGGGCGTCCATTATTCCCCGGAATGTAATAGCCTATGCTCAGCAAGCTGTTGCAGCCAATATATGCTGCATGGGTTATACTCACATACCTGCTATGCCTGGCAGGCGCATTCCCCTTCATATTTATCCTGGGGTTATGGGATAAAGTATGGGCCCGCAGGGCTATATGGTATATCGTGCATTATTGGGCTACAGGATGGCTGTTTTGTATGGGTATGCCTGTATCGCGCATAGGCAACCGCCCGGGAAAGGAAAAATGCGTATATGTCGCCAACCATATATCTTACTTAGATACTGTTTTAATATATGCAGCCATACCCTACTACTTCCGCACGCTGGCCAAAAAAGAAATGGCACGCATACCCATATTCGGTTTTGTGTATAAGCAGATTGCAATATTGGTTGACCGATCCAGTACCGAGAGCCGTGCCAAAAGCATGCGGCTAATGTGGCGGGCGATGAAGCATGAGTGTAATATTGCCGTTTTCCCCGAGGGCACCTTTAATGAGACGGACAAACCTTTGAAAGAGTTTTATGACGGGGCATTCCGCCTGGCTATTAATACACAATCCCCTGTTTTACCCATGGTCTTCCCCGATACGGTACGTAGATGGCACTATAGCACTGTCCTGGGGCTGAATCCGGGCAGGAACAGGGTGGTGTACCTGGAGCCCGTACCCACCTCCGG
>JACFNS010000071.1:0-2373 GCA_019454705.1 Taibaiella sp.
GTCCTTATTCGTTGCTAAAATACTACTGTTTGCGGGAAAAACATAGTATCGGGCCCGGCAGGGCATATTTTGTTTACATGAACAACCATACAGAAAAAATGATATAATTAACAAGATAACAGGCAGGCGGGGCTACGCACTTGACGGGCATTGGCTACCTTTGCAGGGCTTATCGCAAACATATATATGAACGGGAAATACTGCCATTCGCTGACGGAATATACAAGGCTGAAAACTAAGGAGGTACGCATAGGCAACCTGCTGCTGGGCAATGGCAACCCCATACGGATACAAACCATGACCACCACCGACACGATGGACACTGAAGCCACCGTGGCGCAAACCATCCGTTGTATAGAGGCTGGGGCTGAACTGGTACGCATCACAGCCCCCAGCAAGAAAGAGGCGGAAAACCTGGCTGTCATCAAAAAGATATTGAATGAGCGGGGCTATCATACACCCTTGGTTGCTGATATACACTTCACCCCAAATGCTGCTGAAATAGCTGCACGTATAGTGGAGAAAGTAAGGGTAAACCCCGGCAACTATATTGACAAAAAGAAGTTTGACTTTATAGAATATACCGACGCGGCTTACGCTGCCGAGATAGACCGTATCCGTGAAAGGTTTACACCGTTGGTGAAGATTTGCAAAGAGCATGGCACTGCTATGCGCATCGGCACCAACCACGGTTCTCTCAGCGACCGTATCATGAGCCGATATGGTGATACACCCATCGGAATGGTAGAAAGCGCGATGGAATTCCTGCGTATAGCACGGGACGAAAGTTACCATCAAATCATTCTGAGCATGAAATCGAGCAACCCGCAGGTGATGGTGCAGGCGTACAGGCTACTGGTACAACAAATGGACGAAGAGTTTGGCGAATGCTACCCGCTGCACCTGGGTGTTACTGAGGCCGGTGATGGTGAAGACGGCCGCATCAAAAGCGCCATAGGCATCGGCACCTTGCTGGAAGATGGTATCGGCGATACAATACGTGTTTCATTGACAGAAGACCCTGAATTTGAAATACCGGTATGCAAGGATATTGTGAAACGGTATAATGACAGAACAGGGCATACTCCTGTTCAGCCATTGAGTGAGCAGGAGAAAATTACATTGCCTTACAGTCCTTTTGAATATAAAAGGCGCGGCACACATGAAGTCAGCAATATCGGCAGCAATCATGTACCTGTTGTGGTAGCCGATTATATGAAAGCAGAAAGCATTACAGCTAATGACCTCTCGACTATCGGATACAGGTATGATCCTGCGACTGACAAATGGAATATAGGTGATGCAGCCGCAGACTATATTTATACCGGCAGCAAACTCTTGGACTTTTACCTGCCCGGCACTTTACAGGTAATATGCGACTACGCCACATGGCAACAGGCTGAGGATAAAGCTAAGTACCACCCGCTGTTCCAGGTGAATGAATACCTGCAATACACAGGTGATACAAACAGGCCGCATTTCATCTTCACCAATGCGGATATAGACTGGCAGACAATTCAACAGTTGTTGAAAAAGCTGGCTACAGCAAAAGGTGCTGTGTTATGTATCGCCAGTAAGTGTACACATACATTGGCATCTGTAAGAAGGGTGCTGATAGAATTGCAGCAACAGCATATACAATGCCCTGTAATACTGTGTGGTGAAAACAAGAATAAAACTGTTGACGAACAACTGATAGACTTCGCTACCAACACAGGGGGATTGCTCTTAGATGGTTTCGGCGATGGCATTTGGCTGTGGAACCATATGAAGCAGGTGGAGAATATCAAAGCTACAGGCCGTACTTATCTCGAAGTAAAGAACAATCACCAGTTCCTGAACAATACTGCTTTCTCGATTTTACAAGCTACCCGTACACGCATCAGCAAAACGGAGTACATCAGTTGCCCCAGTTGTGGCCGCACCCTGTTCGACCTGCAGGAAACGACCGCTATGATACGCAACGCTACCAACCACCTGAAGGGCGTAAAGATTGCTATCATGGGTTGTATCGTCAATGGGCCGGGTGAAATGGCGGATGCCGACTTCGGCTATGTGGGCAGTGGTCCGGGTAAAATCACCCTGTACAAAAATAAGGATGTTGTAAAACGCAATGTACCCAGCGAAATAGCTGTGAACGAATTGATACAATTACTGAAAGATAACGAAGTGTGGATAGAACCTACTGAGGCTTAACTTCAGCTTTTTCTGCTTCTTCCTTTTCCAGGTCCAGGCTCTTTTGGCGCAACACAACAAGTAGCGCCAGGCTGATGTAAAACAGCGAGCCTACCTTATGTGTTTCCAGCAGTTCAGAAAAGAAGTTGTTGATAAAGCCTGAGCCCACCATCATGGCCACGCCCAATGTGCAGTTTT
>JACFNS010000071.1:2383-8979 GCA_019454705.1 Taibaiella sp.
TAATGAGTACTGTATACAATATCATAGCCGGCCACCCCTGCTCTACCAGCATATACAGGAAGTAGTTGTGCGTGGTAGACCGCTCCACATTCCGGCTTACATAAGTTTTAAATGAACTTACCGCATAAGGCTTGTAATAATAATAAAATGCATTGGGCCCCCATCCTTTCACCGGTTCGTCCTGGCTCATCCGCATCGCCGCTATCCAGCGGTACAGGCGCTCCATCGATGACATATCTTCTCCCCTGAAAGTTGCTACTATATGCTCAGAAAAACTCTTATGCATATATGTCTTCTCAAAGTTGGGGCGGAAGTTGATGTACCGGTTGTCTTTGACCATAATGATGATTACCAATGCTATAAAGCCTATCATGGCAGGCATGATAAGGTTAACCAACCTAAGCCTGATGGCAATAGCTACACCTATGGCAAATATTACCGCAACTACCGCAGCGCGTGCAAAGGTGAGGTATATGGCAGGTATAAAGAATAATATCAGCCCTACTATTGCAACAGTAATAAAGGGATTGCGATAGCTGCGTGTCATAGGAACAGCTACCAACAACAGCGGGAAGAATATGGATATAACAGCTGAATAATCAACGTGGTTGTAATATAAGTCGCCAATTGCCTGCTCTACCCTGTAAAACTGGAAACCCCGGGCTGCATGCCTGATAAGTATGATAATCATTGTTACCACCAACGGCACGAGAAACAAAAGAAATGCCCTTCTGAAATCTTTCTTCTGCCTGAAGACGTAGTACGGTAGTACAAAGAAAGAAATAAGAAACCAGGTTTTTGCCGCCATGAATTTTAATGACAGCATCAATTCTTTCGAAAATATCACCGCAACTATCATCCATACAAACTGTAGGGTAATAACCGTTACAATAGGGTCTTTCCACCAATCCCTGCGCCCTAATACTTTAGGGTCCTGCAAAAAGATGAATGGGAACATAAACATAAACACCCACATCAGCGGCTCGTCCGGCAACGAGGTTGACAACGAACCGCTTATCTGGTAGTCAATAGAAATAGGTATGGTAAACAGGAAGAGTAAATAGGCTATCTTCCAGTTAACCAGCAGCAGCAGCGTATATAGAAACCCCAGGGGGAGTAATATCGTTTTAGGGTCTTGCGTGTAAGCAAAAGACATAACCCCGATAAACAATACTGCCAATCCAATACGTATCAGCCAGTTCTCGCTTATATTCAATGTGCCCGTCAACGTTCTACGTTTATCAGCAAGCGATAGTAAGTAATAATCAGCAGGTATATGGCCACAAAGAAAAAGCCAAAAAATGCAGCACCGATTACAGTCAGCACCATACCAATACCGGCGGGCTTCTCAGGTGGTGTAGCAGGTGTTATTACCTGTACATAACGATTTTGGTCATTGCTGTCAACACCTGTCAGCAATTCATTCAGGATAGATATGTTGTTAGCCTTGTCCTTTATAAGTTGTTCTTTCAGTACAGCAGTTTCGGTAGCTTTGGTTTGCTGTTTTACATATTCCTCTGTACCAAACCCTTTCGACATATTCTTGCCTAACTCAACCTGCTCCTCAGTTATTTCCATTATTCTTCTGTCAATCTCATCTATACGCTCACGTACTGAGTTAGCCACATTGTTTTTCATTTTCAGGTAGTAGCTGCGGAAAATATTTTCAGATACTTCAATAGACAGGTTGGCTACAGCAGCGGCACGTACAGGGTCTGTATCTTCAAAATACACCTTACCTGTAGTGTACTCAGTCCGCTCCATCTTATACTTGTCCTTGAATATTTCTTTCATCTTCAGACGGTCTTCAGGTTTGGTCCGGTCGAGTTTATAAGCATCCCAAAGATTCAGTTGCTCTGCTACAGTGTTCCGCAAAGTATCTGAGCTGGCTATTACCAACACACGGTCCAGGTCGTCGTCCCCGCCGAAGTAGTCTACAAAACGAGTATCCCTGTTGCGGAACAGGTTGTTACGATCGGCATACAAAGGGTTGGAGATAATAAAATCAGCCTCTGCTTTATAATTTTTCTTGCCAAAAACATAAAAAAGCCCGCCCAGCATAGCAGATGCAATAATTGCTATCAGCAACAACTTGCCATGCTTACGCAGTGTCTGGATAATATCCACGAGGTCAAAACGAGGATTGCTCATTGTATAGTTTGTATGATTTTAATAATTCTTAAACTTAGTTATTTTAAATGAAACTACTGTGTTTCATCGGTTATATTACCGTTTCACCTGCCTGCATTTTTTCAGCATTTTCTGCAAACTGCAGTGCATCAACCATCTCATCTATCGCGCCATTCATAAATTCATCAAAACTGTATATCGTCATATTGATACGGTGGTCGGTAATACGTCCCTGCGGATAGTTGTAGGTGCGTATCTTGGCCGACCTGTCGCCCGTGCTCACCATACTTTTACGCCTGCTGGCTATAGCCTCCTCATGCTTCCGCACCTCTTCTTCATATAGCTTTGTACGCATCATCTGCATCGCCTTTTCGCGGTTGGCCAGCTGGCTCCGTTCCGTCTGGCATATCACTACTGTACCCGTAGGTATGTGTGTCAGCATTACTTTGGTTTCCACCTTGTTTACGTTCTGTCCGCCCGCACCGCCGCTTCGTGCTGTTTCCATCTTCACATCGGCAGGGTTCAATTGGAAATCTACTTCCTCCGCCTCCGGCAATACTGCTACGGTAGCTGCGGATGTATGCACCCGTCCGCTGGCCTCTGTAGCCGGTACACGCTGCACCCGATGTACACCACTTTCAAATTTCAGGGTACCATATACATCCTCTCCTGTCACCTCCAGTTGCACTTCCTTATATCCACCTACAGTACCTTCTGTTTCTGACAATACTACCACTTTCCACCCTTTCTTCTCACAATACTTCAGGTACATACGCAGCAAATCGCCTGCAAAGAGGCTTGCCTCATCACCACCGGTGCCCGCACGTATCTCCAATATGGCATTCTTTTCATCCTGGGGATCTTTGGGTATCAGCATCAGCCTTATTTCGGCTTCCAGTTTTTCCTTTTCTTCCTCCAGCTTGGCAAGGTCTTCCTTCGCCATTTCTCTCAGGTCTTCATCACTTTCGTTGGCGATGATGTCCTTTGCAAAAGCATAATTTTCCAGGCAGTTGATATACCGCTTCCTTGCTTCTACAATGCTTTCCAGTTTGCGGTACTCACGACTCAGTTCTGTAAACTTTTTATTGTTCGACACTATCTCAGGGTTGGTAAGTGCCACCCCCAGGTCGTCGAACCTTGCCTTTATCGCTTCCAGTTTATCTAACATAATAACTGCGTATTATCTTAATTATTACTTCTTAAAAACTATATTTTCCGATGTCATATCATGCTGCCGCATATAAGACAGTATGTCACTGGTTTCAGCCAGCTTACCATCATCTGTTATCATATACGACTGATAGCCGTAACCGTACATAGCAGCTGCAGCCCGTGTGTAGCTGCTTTCATTACCTTCGTCCAGGTATTCCATTATCAATACCGGTGATTGCCCCTGCCATGTATGGGCACCACCATATATGGCTTGTACCTCAGCGCCTTCCACATCTATCTTTATCATAGCTGGGTTCAGCTTATTTTCATCCAGAAAACCATCGATAGTGGTGGCCTGCACTTCTGTCTTTTGCGGGTTGTACTTTTTTATCCAATCTTCTTTGAGAAATTTCTCAACATCCAATGTATTGTATTCAGAGTATCGTACAGGGAATTCGTAAAAAGAAACCATCCCTGTCTTGTCAGATACTGCTTTATGAAACAACTTTATATTATTCCATACGGCGGTGTTCTGCTGTAGCAATGCATATGTTTCACTTGCGGGCTCAACCGCATACACCTTGCCATTATCTCCAACCAGCGATGCTGCCAGCAGTGTGAAGTAACCGAAATGTGCTCCTATATCCAGGAAACAATCACCGGGCTGCAGCTTGTTAATCATAAACTTCGCCAACCTTATTTCCGAACTATGGGTTTTGCCCCCTGCCAGGTATATGTCAGTAGCCGCAGGTAATAAAACCTGCATCTCGCCTCCAAAAAATAAGGGTGCATTTTTCAGAACACCTTTGTGTGTTAGAGGATAAATGCATTTTGATAACATCATAGCATACAAGTAGCGGGCCGGGGTATGCAGCAGCCGCGATAGCTTACCGGCACCCGCCAGTTGCTCTACCTTTTGCAATTGTATGCTGTGTTTATTCACTACTTATTATGGTGTATTAAATGAAACAAACCGTTAACCCATTTCGGGCTAACGGTTTGTGTTATATTCAGCTTAGCTACAATGTACGCTTCACTTCCACTTCTTCAAATCCTTCCAACACGTCGCCTACGCGTATATCGTTATAGTTTTTAATACTCAGACCGCACTCGTAGCCCGTTGCTACTTCTTTTACGTCATCTTTGAAACGTTTCAGCGATGCCAGTTCACCCGTCATGATAACGATGCCTTCGCGAACCAGGTTAATCTTGGTATTGCGGGTTATTTTGCCATCCAGCACATAAGCACCTGCAATGGTACCTACGCCGCTGATTTTGTACACCTCGCGCACTTCCACGTTACATACAGTCTTTTTCTCAATTTTGGGCTCCAACATACCTTCCATCGCGCTCTTGATTTCTTCAATTGCATCGTAAATGATGGAATATGTACGTATCTCGATATTTTCCTGGTCGGCCAGTTTGGCTGCCTGCATTGAAGGACGAACCTGGAAGCCGAGTATGATAGCGTCTGACGCTGTGGCCAGCAACACATCGCTTTCTGTAATCTGTCCCACACCTTTGTGCACCACATTTACTGCTATCTCTTCTGTAGACAGTTTCTGCAATGAGTCGCTCAGGGCCTCTACCGAACCATCGAAGTCACCCTTGATGATAACACCCAGTTCCTTAAAGTTACCCAGTGCCAGTCGGCGGCCGATTTCATCCAGCGTGATGTGCTTGCGGGTACGTATGCCCTGCTCGCGCAATATCTGTGCACGGTGGTTGGCTGTATTTTTAGCTTCAGCTTCGTCATCGTACACTTTGCATTTCTCACCTGCCTGTGGCGCACCATTCAGGCCCAATACCTGTACCGGGTCTGACGGGCCGGCTTTATTTACACGCTGTCCAAGTTCATTGAACATCGCTTTTACCTTACCATAATACTGCCCGCAAACAATCATCTCACCCTGCTTCAGCGTACCGTTCTGTATCAATATAGTAGCCTGGTAGCCGCGCCCTTTATCCAGCGAGGCTTCTATCACACTACCTACTGCCCCCCTGTGGTAATTAGCCTTCAGTTCCAGCATTTCTGCCTCAAGAGATATTTTCTCCAGCAGCAGGTCGATGTTCAACCCTTTTTTAGCAGAAATCTCCTGGCTCTGGAATTTACCACCCCAGTCTTCTACCAGGATGTTCATCTGCGCCAGTTGCTCTTTTATTTTTTCGGGGTTAGCACCGTCTTTATCTATTTTGTTGATGGCAAAAATCATCGGCAGATTAGCGGCCTGCGCGTGTGATATTGCCTCTTTGGTTTGCGGCATTATCGCATCATCAGCAGCTACCACTATCACCGCAATGTCGGCCACTTTGGCACCGCGGGCACGCATCGCTGTAAACGCTTCGTGACCCGGAGTATCAAGGAAAGTGATACGCTTGCCCGACGATGTTTCCACCCTATATGCACCTATGTGCTGGGTGATACCGCCGGCCTCTCCGCCTACCACGTTTGCACTACGTATGTAGTCCAGCAAAGATGTCTTACCGTGGTCTACGTGACCCATAATGGTAACAATCGGTGCACGCGGCTCAAGGTCTTCAGGATTATCCGTATCATCTTCTTCAATATCCGCTTCCTGCTCCAGGTTTATGAATTCTACTTCATAACCGAACTCACCTGATACCAGTTCTATCACCTCAGCATCCAGCCTCTGGTTGATAGATACCATGATGCCAAGGCTCATACACTTGCTGATGATATCTGCAAAGCTCACATCCAACAGGCTGGCCAGTTCACTCACCGATATAAACTCGGTTACCTGTATTACCTTATCCTGTTCTGCCGCTTCTTCAGCCGCGCGTTTCTCAGCCATCTCCTCACGCTTGGTACGGCGGTACTTAGCTTTAGTGCCCTTAGTACGGTTGCCACTACCACCGGCTAGCTTGGCCTGTGTTTCGCGTATTTTATCCTGTATTGCTTTTGAGTCTATTTCCTGCTGTTGCGGGGTAACCGGTGCCCTGCCACCACCACGCCTGTCTCTATCACGGTCACCGCCACGCCTGTTGTCGCCGCCACGCTCGTTTCTGTCGCGTCTTTCGCCGGGTTTTGCATCAGCCGGACGGCCTCTGCCGCCAGGTTGTGCATCTTTTACCTTTTCAGGTTTTTTCTGCACAGGTATGCGCTTCCTGCGTTTTTCCCTGTCACGGCCGCTATCATCTTTTACAGGCAGTTCTATCCTGCCTATTATCTTGGGTCCCTCCAGTTTGGGGGCCTTCATTTCTATATGTTCTACTACGTCTTCTTCCGGTTGTTTGGGCGCAGGCTTGGGTGGTTCGGGTGCAGGCACAGGCTCTGCCTTCACTTCTGTTTTAGG
>JACFNS010000072.1 GCA_019454705.1 Taibaiella sp.
TCTTTCTCTGCTGCTGCAAACGAATGATACCTGCACATACCAGCACGAAGGCAAATAAGGTACCAACACTGCATAAATCCACCACCACATCCAGGTTGAGGAACATAGCAGGAATACCTACTACGAGGCCTGTGAGTATAGTAGAGAATGAGGGTGTTTTGTATTTTGGATGAATTCTGGAAAATGCTGGTGGTAAAAGACCGTCACGGCTCATGCTCATCCATATACGTGGCTGGCCAAGTTGGAAGACCATCAATACACTGGCAGTAGCTACTATAGCACTCACGGCTATCACACCAGCCAGCCAGTCTACACCATTAGCCTGGAAAACGAATGCCAGCGGATCGCCTACGTTCAGGTCGGTATAAGCCACCATACCCGTGAGTACCAATGCGATTGCGATGTATAGAATAGTGCAGATACTCAAAGCATTGAACATAGCCCTGGGCAGGTCACGTTGCGGGTTTTTACACTCCTCAGCAGTAGTGGATATAGCATCGAAACCGATATAGGAAAAGAAGACCGCGGCTGTACCACCCATAATACCCCTGATGCCATTGGGCATAAAAGGCGACCAGTTTTCGGGGCGGACGTAGAAAATGCCCGCCAGTATTACCAATCCTATTACGGCCAGTTTAAAAATTACCATGGCATTGGTACTGCGCTTGCTTTCTTTAATGCCTACATAGATTATCCAGGTGATGATAAAAGTGATGAAGAAGGCCGGTATGTCACAAATGATTTTTACTCCTCCTATTTCGGGTGCGTTCAGCCATGCGGCAGTAGCTTCCGGACTGCCCATTTGTTGTGCTGTCCAATAGTCCATAGTCAGCCACTCGGGTATATTCATACCAAAGCCCGCCAACAGCGACGTGAAGTAATCACTCCAGGAGATAGCTACGGCAATATTACCTATGGCATATTCCATCAGCAGGTCCCAGCCTATTATCCAGGCTATCAACTCTCCAAAAGCCACATAAGCATAAGTATAGGCGCTACCCGATACAGGTACCATGCTGGCAAATTCCGCGTAACACATAGCCGCAAAGCCGCATGCCACAGATACAAACAGGAACAGGAGGACAATACCCGGGCCGCCTTCAAAACTCGCCTTGCCAATAGTGGAAAATATACCCGCGCCTACTATTGCCGCTACACCCATGAAAGTAAGGTCCCGCACACCCAATACACGTTTCATGCCGGCTGCATGAGCATCGCTCAGCCCGGTGGCTACGTCAGTTTCTATCTGCTGTAATGTTTTGCGACGGAATAAAGGGGATTGCGACATGTATGGCGTTGTTTGATGGCTTTAAAGTAATTCGATTTTCGGGTAATAAAAAACATTAACCTGGAGAAAATACTATTGTCATTTGAAAATCAATTAATAAGGCGCATTAGGTTTCTTTAAGCATTGTTAGTATTTGTTATAATCTTAACATGTCGTAACAAGGTAGTTTTAGCGAAACAAAAATTATATGCAATGAGAACATTTACACTTTTACTTGCTTTTACCGCTACTGTATGTGCTGAAAGAGTACAGGCACAATATTGTATGTTGCCGGGGCGTACGATTTACAGCAACGACCAGCCAGGGATACTCAACTTCAAATTGAAGAACATCAACCGTACGTCTTCTAATGTAGAAAAACCGTTAAACCAACCCTCGCTGGTAGTGACAACAGACTCTACAGTGCTGGAAAGGGGTAAAACCTATCCTGTAAGCATAATGCATAGTAAGGATAACGTGATATTTCCTAATGCGAGAAACAACATACGTGTCTGGATAGACTACAACGGAGATAAGGATTTTGAAGATGCGGGTGAAACAGTAATAACTAAAGATTATGAATATGCAGGTACTTATACAGACAGCTTTACTGTGCCTGCAACTGCTAAACTTGGTGTTACCAGGCTACGTGCTACAGCTAAAATGAGTTCGGATGCCGGGCATACAATACCCACATCATGCGATATGCCGGCCGACCCTATTGACTATCACGGGGAGATGGAAGACTATACGGTTACGATAATCGCACCGAGCGATGTAAATACAATGACTGCTATGGAAAACAAGGTTTCAGTTGCTCCTAACCCCAGTATGGGATTGATATCAGTGTCATTCAGCAGGGTTTCGTCTGAGGCGCTAAATGTGACACTGTACGACATGACAGGCAAAAAAGTAGCTACGTTACTTACGGACGACAGGCAAGACAAACATGAATACGTTTTTGACCTGCATCAATACAACCTGCAAACAGGTATGTACATGATGCAGGTAAGCAATGGTACATCAGTATCCTACCAACGCATAGCAATGGTAAACTAAGGTGTGTCATAAGGCAAGAAGGGTATGCGCAGGAGCATACCCTTTCTTTTTTATCTAAATAATAATGAAATGAATAAAACGCTTTTGCTACTAACCTGCTGCATGATTGGTGTTGCCGCCTGTAACAAAGAACCCACGACAACTGAACCGGAACAGCCTGCCCCCTGCCACCCTACCTATGTTACTGACATTAAAACTATTGTGAGCACAAGGTGTGCCATTTCAGGCTGTCATGATGACAACTCAGGCGTAGTTGCTTTTACCACTTACGCCCCGTTAAAAGAGCGGGCGGATAACGGGAGGATTAAATCTTACGTGTTTGAACTGAAAATCATGCCGCCAGCCAGTGCGGCCCAACTGACTGATGACGAGAAAAGATTACTGCAATGCTGGCTGGACAATGGCGCACCTGAAAATTAAATATTGCCTGTTAGCGTGCTTGATAGTATTGAGTTCCTGTCAGCACGAACCCTTTAATCCTTTACCCAATGGTAATGGCAACTACCCGGATGCCGTAGCGACAATCATTATTAACAAATGCGCTACTACTGGCTGCCATAATAACGCCAGCTACGATGGAGCAGGCGGGCTGAACTTAACCACATGGGATAAGCTCTTTGAAGGAGGCAGTACGGGTGCGGTAGTAATTCCCTACAGGCCGGATTTCAGCACATTGTGTTTTTATACCAATACGGATAGCACACTGGGGCCTACATTGATACCTGTCATGCCTGTAAACAGCAACCCTTTAAGCAAAGAGGAATATATAACACTGCGCAACTGGATAGCTGATGGCGCGCCTTCAGCAACAGGGAATGTAAAGTTCGCAGATAATCCCTCACGCAGCAAGATATATGTCACTAACCAGCTTTGTGATGTGGTAACAGTCTTTGATACAGAAACATTGCTACAAATGCGGTATGTCACAGTAGGCAATAAGACTGAAGAAGAATTTCCCCGTACAGTACATGTAGCACCCGACAAGAAACATTGGTACGTTAGTTTTTTTACCACATCAGGCATAGTACAAAAATTCAGCGCAGCGGACGATAGGTTGACTGGCGAACTTAATCTGGGTGCCGGCAACTGGACATCTTTTGTGATAACCACCGATAACCGTTATGGCTTTTTCGTGGACAATAATAATCCGGGCAAGGTTGCCTATGCAGATTTGGAAAACATGCAACTACTCACCACGTATACTTTCAACGGGAAGTTCCGGTACCCATCAGGGATTGCACTTAATGAAAACAGCCATACTTTGTGTGTCGGCAATACTACAGGAAATTACATCTATGCCATTGATATAACTGAGCGCCTGCATCCGGCCATCAAAGAACTGGTAATAGACGGGACAGAAGACCTGCTTTACCATTCCACACTAAATCCGGCCGATATGATAACAGACAAAACGAGTGACTGCATCGTTGCCTGCAGCGGCAGTAATGAAATTCGGGTGGTGGACATGAAAACAGGTGCAATAAAACAGGCTATTCCTCTCGGTGTGTCACCCGTACATATGGCTTATTCATCGGCCCGGAATAAATTATTTATAACCTGCCCTCAGGACGAGCAGAGTTTCCCCGGCAATAAAGGAAGTGTAGTAGTAATTGACATGAATACCTACACTATTGACAAAAAGATTAATAGCGGTTACCAACCCTTTGGCATAGCCGTGGATGATAACCGGGGAATTGTAGCCGTGGTAAACGCCAACCTGAGCCCAAACGGTAATAAGCCCCACCACTCTACCAACTGCGGTGGACGCAATGGCAATGTCAGCTTTATTGACATGAAAACTATGGAGCTTATACCTGGTATGCGTTCAGAAGTAGCGGTCTTTCCATATGGGGCGGCTACAAGATAAACCAATCTCTTTTCTGCTTACTTTTGGCTCTTTCAAAATTCAATGATATGAACCAACAGGTTAAGGAATTCAACGAGTACCGTGCCAAAATGAACGAAGTAATACTTGGCAAACAAAACAAAGTCATCAACAGGCTATTCAACCTGGACACAAATACCTACGCAGAAGGGGCCTTGCCGGTAAAAACCAAAGAAATGCTGGGACTGGTAGCGAGCATGGTGTTACGCTGCGACGACTGTATCAAATACCATGTAGAAAAGTGCTACGAACAAGGTGTGACTACAGAAGAGCTATACGAAATATTTGCAGTTGCCAATATAGTAGGTGGTACTATCGTGATACCCCACACCCGCCGTGCGGCAGAATTCTGGGAGGCATTGCAGGAAGGTTAAGCTACCCCCTGGCCTTCTTCTTCGTTTTTCTTTTTTACTATCCTGCCCTTGCGATCTTCACGCCCTGCAAAGTATGTATCTATCACAGACTCATACAGTTGCTCGTACAGCGGTACTATGCGTGCCTTGTCGAAACCACGGGCATGCAATGCCGCGGCATTTTTGAAGCTGGCAAGGGTAGTATCGTCCTGCAGTATATGTATAGCATGCTGAGACATATTAAGAACATCCCCTACATCACTCAGAAAGCCTGTCTTATCATGAATATTGATTTCCGGCAACCCACCTGTGTTGGTAGAAATAACAGGAACACCACAGGCCATTGCTTCTAAAGCAGATAAACCAAAGCTTTCGCTTTGTGATGGCAGCAGGAACAAATCAGCAATGCTAAGTATCTCATCTACCTGGTCTTGTCTGCCCAAGAAACGAATATCTTTAAACACCCTGAGTGTACGTGCCAGTTCTTCGGCATGTTGCCTTTCAGGGCCATCGCCCACCATCAGGAGTTTGGATGGTATTTTTTCGCGCACCCGTTCAAATATCCTAATGACATCATCTACACGCTTCACCTTCCGGAAGTTGGAGGCGTGTACCAATATCCGTTCGCCATGAGGTGCCACCATCTTCTTAAAATGGTCTTTGTCTGACTGGCGGAAACGTTCTGTGTCCACAAAATTGGGTATAACAACAATGTCCTTTTCTATTTCAAAGGAACGATATGTTTCTTCACGCAGACTGTCAGAAACAGCCGTTATAGCATCCGATTCATTGATAGAGTGTGTAACAACCGGAGCATAAGTCTGGTCTTTACCCACAAGGGTGATGTCTGTACCATGCAGTGTCGTGATATAGGGAATATCAGCCTTTGTCTTCTTTAATATCTGGCGTGCAAAATAGGCTGCCGATGCGTGTGGTATGGCATAATGCACATGCAGCAGGTCCAGCTTATGGGTATTAATTACATTCACCAAAGTGCTGGTGAGCGCAGTTTCGTACGGCGGAAAATCAAACAACGGATACTTGGGTACTGACACCTCGTGGTAACAAATATTGGGGTGAAAATGCAGTCTTACCGGTTGCTGATAGGAGATGAAATGTATCTCATGCCCCTTGCTAGAAAGGGCCATACCCAATTCCGTAGCCAACACACCGCTGCCACCAAACGTGGGGTAGCACACAATACCTATTTTCATACTCTTTATCTTTAAGTGCAGGATTTATATTTTGGCATGTGCCAACACATACGCCCTTACTTTGCCGGCCTGAACATCATCCAATTTTGCTTTTTGGCTCATGCGAGGCAATACCCTTTCCCATTTTTCCACTGTACGGGTTTCAGGTTCTTTCAGGTCGTGACATTTACCACAGCTACCCAGGAATATCGTTTTGCCCTCTTCCATCTGGTCTTCAGAGTAATTCTTTTTCACTTCGGCTACAATTTCCTCAGGAGATTTAGTGGTTGTAGCAGTTTTTTTAGCGGTACACTGCGCCATTAATACAGAGGCGGCAGCAATGGCCAGTATAGTAGTAAACCTGTTCATATAGGTGTGTATTTGTTTGTAAATATAGCCAATTGCACAAAACTATGGCATTGTAAGTCAATTCGTAACACTGTTTTTTTATATTTACCAAATGAGAAAATCTATACTTTCCATTGCTTTATTTTCTGTAGCAATCAGCACTTATGCCCAGGACTCGCTCATGTTTCGCCGCATACATGATAATATCATGCTGCATGGCACCTGCTACGAAGACCTCAGGGTATTAAGTAAAAATATCGGCCACAGGCTGAGTGGCAGTCCTCAGGCAGAGCAGGCAATAGTATGGGCGCAGAAGGCGATGGAGGCTGCCGGGGCCGACAAAGTGTGGCTGCAACCTGTAGATGTGCCGCACTGGGTACGGGGCAAGGAATACCTTAAACTGAAATTTGCAGGCAGCAAGGATTACAAAAATGTAACAATGCTCTCGCTGGGTAATGCGGTTGGCACAGACGGCAAAGTACTGGAAGCCCCCATCATCATCGCCAACAACTTTGAAGAGTTTGAAAAGATGCCTGCTAAGGACGTAAAGGGAAAAATCGTGTTCTTCAACTACCGTTTCAGGCAAGACCTGCCGCATACTTTTGAAGGATATGGAGATGCAGGCACCTATCGCTGGCGCGGGCCCAGTGTAGCTTCGGCCAAAGGTGCTGCGGGGGTTATTATCCGTTCCGTGTCCACAGGGCTGGATGATTTTCCACACACAGGCGCTATGCGTTATGCTGACACAGTAAAGCCTATTCCGGCAATAGCCATAGGCAATACATCTGCCGACCTGCTGGAACAAGAACTGAGAAAAGGCGCAGTGCAGGCACAAATCATGTCAGAATGTAAGATGCTGGGTGCCGTTCGCTCCTTTAACGTCATTGGTGAAATAACCGGCTCGGTTTACCCCGATAAATACATAGTAGTAGGCGGCCACCTCGACTCCTGGGATGTAGGTGATGGTGCGCATGATGATGGCGCGGGTTGTGTGCAGTCTATCGAAGTACTGAGAACATTTAAAGCCCTGAACATTAAACCCCGTTACACCATCAGGGCGGTGATGTTTATGAATGAAGAAAACGGGCTGAAAGGCGGGCTGGCTTATAACGACTCCGCACTGGCACGCAAAGAAGAACATATACTGGCTATAGAAAGCGATGCAGGCGGCTTTTCACCACGTGGCTTCGGGCTGGCAATGGAGGAAAGCAAACGCAGGCAGATAAGGTCTTACAGGAAATTATTCCTGCCATACGGCGTGTACGACTTTGAGCGGGAAGAAGGTGGTGCCGACATATCGCCCATGCAAAGGCGGGGTGTACCCTGCGCCGGCCTGCGCCCCGACCCGCAGCGTTACTTCGACCTGCACCATACCGCCAACGATGTGTTTGAACAAATCAACCACAGGGAGTTGAAACTGGGTGCTGTGGCGCTTACACAATTAGTGTATATAACGAGTACATACGGATTGAAATAATGCAGGACAACAGCGGAAATATCAGCCTTATAAAAAAGCTGCTACGGAAACCATCCGCTGTTGTCGCATTAGCCATAATTGGCGTCACTTGTTTCATTGCGGTATTCGCCTACCTGTTTGCCCCCGATGACACCGCCAACGCCAACAGGATGGTGGTGGAGCTGGGCGCACGCGAGCCGGGGTTCAGCAAACAGCTCTTGAACATTCCCAATTCCGCATCGGCTGAACAAGACCAATCGTGGACGGATATTTTTTCCGGCCGTGCATCGGTAGCTACAGCTATTCCCATCAACAACCATTGGTTTGAAGCCGACCAACTATGGGTAGCGCATTATATTGACGAGGGAATAGAAGATACTATGTTTTTCGCCCTCAGCCAGCTTGCTCCTAACAACATTACAGGCATTGAGCAACAGCAAAGCTATATAAAAGATAACCTGCTCGAAGATGCGACCTATTACCTGGGCACCGACCGATATGGCAGGGATATACTCAGCCGCCTGCTGATAGGCGCGCGTGTAAGCCTCGCTGTTGGCCTGATAGCCGTACTGCTGTCTATTACCATTGGTATATTCCTCGGCTCTTTATCGGGCTATTATGGGGGCGTTATTGATAATATGGTGATGTGGCTCATCAATATCCTCTGGGCCATCCCTACCCTGCTGCTGGTATTCGCTATAACACTCACCATCGGCAAGGGTTTCTGGCAGATATTCATAGCCATAGGCCTGACCATGTGGGTAAGCGCCGCCCGCCTGATACGCGGGCAGGTAATGGCGCTGAAAGAAATGGAGTACATTACCGCAGCCAAAGCGCTGGGACTGAAAGACGCCCGTATCATATACAGGCATATACTGCCCAATATAGCGGGACCGGTAATGGTGGTAGCTGCCAGCAACTTTGCTACTGCTATACTTATAGAAGCAGGTCTGAGCTTTCTGGGTATCGGCGTACAGCCGCCCATGCCAAGTTGGGGGTTGATGATAAAAGAGCATTACAACTTCCTGCTGACTAACCGGCCGCTATTGGCCATAGTACCCGGCATAGCCATTATGCTGCTGGTATATGCATTCAATATTTTAGGCAATGCCCTTAGGGATGTGCTGGATGTAAGGGGGTAACCAACTGTTATACATATGTGATAAGTAGGATTTCAAATAATATAATTGCTTTTATAAAAGCAATTATAAAAAAAGTGATAGAGAACTCCCCTCCTGTTTTTAGGAGGGGTCTATTGGCAAATGTCTTTAGGGCATTTGCCAATCAGGGGTGGTTGATTCGTGCCGGGCAATCGCGTTACTTCATCTACGCGAGTTAACCACCCCAGACGGATGCTTACTCCGCCTAAAGGCGCGCATCCGTCATCCCCTCCTAAAAACAGGAGGAGAA
>JACFNS010000073.1 GCA_019454705.1 Taibaiella sp.
CTCAGTCTAACAAAAATATAAAAGATGGCACGGTATTTTCTGTGTATCATTAAATTATTAAGCAAATATTAAATGAAATTATTTCAAATGTATATTTTATTTATAGGTAATTAGTTGGGATGTTGACTAAACTACACGTCATAAATAGACAAATATAGATGCAATAAAACATTTAGTATTTGTTAGCTTTGCGTCGGAATAAGAGAGAGTGAAACCGGATTTATATGATATTTGTAGCTGTATATAAAATGTTGTTACAGCAATAGATGTCACCAGATAAAACAAAAAAAATGCAATATAAAATACGTATTCTGCCGCGTTGGTTCATCTTTCTCCTAGACCTGGCCTGCATACAGCTTTGCATATTCTTTTCGTTTATATTAAGGTTCAATTTTAACCTGGAAGAGGTAGCACATTATAATATATCTTTTATACTCATCGCCTCCCTGCTACTTAACGGTATATTATTTTACCTGTTAAAGAGTTATGCAGGCATCATACGCTATACTAATATTGAGGATACATTCAGGTTGCTGATTGTTAACTCGATAGCCGCAATATTTTATTTTTCTATCAACTTTGGGGTAAACTTTTTTGCCGGCGAGGTGAACCTGTTCCCAACTTCGGTAGTTGTTATTAACTTTTTCATTACCAACTTTGTATTGATCACCTACAGACTGTTGGTGCGCTATACCTTTAACTATTATAAGGCTACGCAAAGCGAAACAGTAAAAGTGCGCGCGGCAGTATTCGATACAGGTGAGTATGGCTTGCAAACCAAAAAGGTTATCAACAATTTCCCCAGTAGTAATATCCAGGTAGTTGCCTTTATTGACGATGTGCTGAGCAGGAGTGGTAAGCTGATGGAGAATATTCCTATCTATAACACAGATGACCATAGCTTTCAACGACTGAAAGAAGATGGTGTAGAGCTACTGATTATTGCCAACAAAAACATAAGTAAAGAACAACTGGTGCACCTGGTAGATACCGGCCTGAAGTATGGTATGAAGGTGCAGCAGGTACCACCAATAAGAGAGTGGCTCAATGGCCAGCTTGGTGCTCAACAACTGAAGGATATTAAGATTGAAGACCTGCTGGAGCGTGAAGTAATTAAGATACACAACGACAAGATTCATTTTGAGCTGAAGGGTAAAAGGATATTGGTAACCGGTGCAGCAGGTTCAATAGGAAGCGAGCTGGTAAGACAGTTAATCAACTACAAGCCATCGTTGATTATCCTTTGCGATAAGGCTGAAACACCTATGCACGACCTGCACCTGGAGATACTTGAAAATTACAGGCATGCAAATGTAAAAACTTACCTTGGCGATATAACTGACAGGGTAAGGATGGAGCATTTGTTTGAGATATACAATCCGGAAGTAGTATTCCATGCCGCGGCCTACAAACATGTGCCGCTGATGGAAGATAACCCTTCTATTGCTGTACTGAACAATGTGCAGGGTACAAAAAACCTTGCTGAGTTGGCAGTAGCCAATGGTGTAGAGAAATTTGTAATGGTGTCTACCGACAAAGCAGTGAATCCTACCAACATCATGGGCGCAACAAAACGCATAGCAGAGATATTTACCCAGAGCTACTATAAAGACCTGGTGAATGCAAATAAGGACGCTGTTGAAAAACGTAAGATTACCAAATTCGTAACTACGCGTTTTGGTAACGTGTTAGGTTCTAACGGGTCAGTAATACCGAGGTTCAAAAAGCAATTGGATAAAGGCGGCCCTATAACGGTTACCCATCCTGAAATTACGCGTTTCTTTATGACCATTCCCGAGGCATGTCAATTAGTAATTGAAGCAGGTGTGATGGGCCAGGGTAGTGAGATATTTGTATTTGACATGGGCAAGCCGGTGAAGATAGCAGATCTGGCACGCCGTATCATCAAACTGGCAGGCAAGGAGCCGGATGTTGACATCAAAATAGAATATACAGGTCTGCGCCCGGGTGAGAAACTGTATGAAGAGTTGCTGAACGACTCAGAAAACGTAATGCCTACCTACCACGATAAGATAATGATAGCCAAGGTAGCGGAGTATGACTTTGAGGTAGTGCGTGAGAAGGTAGATAAAGTGATAGCCAGTGCCAAACAGCACTATACACTGGAAACTGTAGGACTGATAAAAGACTTGGTGCCCGAGTACATCAGCAACAACTCAGCTTATCAGACAGCCAACCAGCCGGATAAGCGATTGACACAGGAATAGGCAAAAACGATTGATACTAACATAGCCGCACTAACGTGTGGCTATTTTTTTTATAGTCAGCGTTATAATACGCAGGTAATTAAATAAGGTAGGGGACGAAATAAAGGATTGGTTGAGCCTTATTTTTTCAGGCATTATCTGTTCTATATAATATTTTTCGGGGTCGGGCTGAGCGGCCAGCAGGTTGTTCTCGTCTATAAATGTTATGGAAGCTATGTCTGTAATGCCGGGGCGTACATTCAGTATTTTACGTTGTTCGGCAGTGTACAGGTCGGTATAACGTTTAACTTCAGGTCGCGGCCCTACAATACTCATATCTCCACGCAATACATTGAACAACTGTGGTAGTTCATCCAGTTTATACTTCCTGAGAAAAGTACCAAATGGAGTAATGCGCGGGTCGTCGCCACCGTAGGTGAGGAGGTCCACTTTGTCGGAGTTGGCATGCATGGTGCGGAACTTATACAGGTAAAACTCCTTACCGTGTTTGCCAACGCGTTTTTGTTTGTAAAATACATTGCCTGTTGTATCCATTTTGACACGGATAGCACTGTAAATGATGAGCGGACTTAATAATATCAATCCTGATAAGGAAAACAGGACGTCGAGCAGCCTTTTCATGAAACAACCTCAATGTACGCTTTTTCTACCTGTTCCTCAACATAGGCGCAATCCTCGTCACTAAGCTGTACATAAATAGGCAATGATATTTCGCAGGCGTAATTCCTGTAGGTAACAGGATAATCTTCAAGCAGATAACCCCTGTCTTTGTACACTGTAAGCATGGGTAAAGGAATGAAGTGTACATTGACACTGACCCCTGACTCCATTATTTTTTCTATGATATTGTCACGTTGCTCCTCGGTAATATTTTTGATGCGTAACTGGTACAGGTAATGCGAAGATGAAGCATCAGCATCATACCCCGGAGGTATTATAGCCCAGTCTTTATCCTTAAAGAAATTGGTATAGTGGTCGTACACCCTCCTCCTTTGCGGCAGCATGAAGTCCGGGTATTTTTTGAGCTGTGCCAGGCCTATCGAAGCACATACATCAGTCAGATTGGCCTTGATGCCGTCTGTAACAATATCGTATCGCCAGCTCCCGTTTTTCTTTTTTGCAAATGCATCCCTGTCCTGCCCGTTCATGGAGTTCAGCTTCATCCATTTATACACCTCCTCGTTGCTGAACTGCGGTGGCAGGTTCAGGCAAACGATGCCACCTTCAGCAGTTGTCACATTCTTAACACTGTGCATGGAGATGATAGAAATATCTGCATACTGAACCGCGGGCTTTCCTTTGTATACGGCACCTATGGAATGTGCGGCATCTGCGATAATCACAGGGCGGCCAAACTTCTTTTGTATATCGTTGGAGGGTTGGAAATTCTTTACTACGTCATCAGCTGCAGCCAACGGATTGATGGCATTATAATTACAAGCCCAACCGCCAATATCTACACAGAGTATAGCCTTGGTACGTGGCGTGATGGCTTGTTTTATTTTTTCGGGGTCTATATTGAAATCGTCCTGTACATCTACCATTACAGGGGTTGCGCCTGTATGTATAACACTCAGGCCTGTGGCAGCAAAAGTGTATGCGGGAATAATCACTTCATCGCCGGGGCCTATGCCCAGCCATTTGAAAACCAGTGCGGCACCCGATGACCATGAATTGGTGCACACAGTTTTCTCTAACCCAAACATACGGGCTGTAAGTTCTTCCAGTTCACGCACCCTTGGTCCGGTGGTTATCCATCCGGTCTTGAGTGTTTCCGTAACAGCCGCTATCACATCATCGTCAATATATGGCGGCGCAAAATCTATTTTCCGCATCTTAATTCTTTAGGGCGTATATACGTTCTATTATGTCCACCACCTTTTTACCTTCCAAGGCATTGGTCGTTATTTCCGACCTGCCTTTGAGCACGTCCACTGCATTCTGTATCACAAAATGATGGTTGGCCTTAGCAGCCGTATACCCTGCTACCTGTTCAACAGGCGAAGATATACTTTCCTTTAATTCATAGTCTTTTATGTGGCAATATTCTAATTTGTCCATATACTGGCCACCTATTTTCACCGTTCCCTTCTCTGCCACTATCACCATCGTGCTCTCCATATTCCTGTCCCAGACAGATGTAGAGTAGCTGAGTGAACCCAGCCCGCCCTTTATAAATCCGAAGCCAACAGAGGCGCTGTCTTCAAAATCTATCATCCCCTTGTGGTTGTTATTGGCAAAACGGGCAGTTATATCCTGCACATCGCCAAACAGCCAATACAGTAAATCAATATAGTGGCTGAATTG
The DNA here is from genome assembly GCA_019454705.1 of Taibaiella sp. Classification (GTDB taxonomy): domain Bacteria; phylum Bacteroidota; class Bacteroidia; order Chitinophagales; family Chitinophagaceae; genus UBA5543. The sequence goes on from JACFNS010000073.1 coordinate 4,536, forward strand.
GGTAAACAAGGTTCCCCCGTCAAGGTCAGCAGTGCCATGCCAGGTATTACCTGTATAATAGCGTTCATCCCTGTTCCAGTAGCAATGAACATCTACCATATATATATTACCGAGTTTATCATCCATTAACATGTTCTTCAGCCATTGCATAGCCGGAGAGTACCGGTTTTGCATGACGCATAATACATGTTTGTTATTAGTTTGTGCGCAAGCCAGTATATCGTCACATTCAGTTGTAGTCAATGCCATCGGTTTTTCTATAACCACGTGCATACCCGCATTCATGCTATCAATGGCCTGCGTGGCATGAAGCCCGTTAGGGGTAGCTATGCATATAATATCACAGGCTATGCCTGAACTTATGAAGTCGCTTAAAGAAGTGAAGAAAGGGGCTTTATAGTACAAGCCCTTAGGTTCTAATGACGAATTTTTGTCAATAACTGCAACCAACTCAGCGTCAGGGTGCGCAGCCACCATATCGGCATGGCGGGTGCCTATGTGCCCCAACCCCAGTATTGCAAAACGTATCGGCTTACCTTCTTTCATCCTCACTTATTATTTCCGTGCTATCGTGAATGCTATGTATTTGCTGCTCTTGGGCAATACCAGTTGCAAGCTGCTGTTAATAAAATACATAAACATATTGACTGACTTACTTGAAAAAAAGGTTGGTAAAATACCAAATGTTTTGGTTTGCACAAGGTTGAACGCACTGAATAATCCTTTTAGCTCCGGCAAGGACAGGTAATACCAGCCTTTTCCGCCATTCAGCCTTTTGCGCATATAGCGGTTGAGCAGGCCTCCCTGCAGGTTTTCAGCAGAAAAAAAATATCCACCGGGCTTTAATAGCCGGTGGATATTATGCATAGCTTGTCCGAGCGCTTCAAAATTGCGGGAAGAGGACCTGCCGCGGGTGGGTTTTACACCACCTATTACCGATTTGCCGATGATAATGTCAAACTGCTCCGCCTCCCATTCATCATTTACTATATCCAGTTGCCTGTACTCAATACGGCCTTCTACGCCATATTTTTCGTGCAGGGGTGTGGCCGAGGCTGCAACATCAGTAATATCTGTACAGGTTACCCGGAAACCCATCAAAGCGAGCCATAGGGACAGGCCGCCATTGCGTTCGCCAATCGCCAGGACTTTACTATCACGGGGCAATTGCTCCAATACAGGACCCCAGTAATGCATCAACCGAGACCAGTTGCGTACATCCCATTCAATTATATCCTGTACGGGAAAATCATTTGTTGCCCTGCCTGCCAATATCGAGTAGTGTTTTTACAATACGCTGTGCGGTTTTGCCATCCCACATGTCAGGGATAGCTCCTTCCTTCCAGTTACCTGTAAAAATACTATTCAATGCGGATTCCAGCTTATCTAAATCGTCACCCACCAGTTCGTTGGTGCCGATAGTGACTGTTTCGGGGCGTTCGGTATTGTTGCGCAGCGTGATGCACGGTACGCCCATAACGGTTGTTTCTTCCTGTATACCCCCGGAATCAGTGACCACAGCCTTGCAATGGCTGACCAGGTAGATAAAGGAAAGATAGCTCAGGGGCTCGGTTACTAACAGCTTGGGATGTGAGGAGCCGGCAGCTTCCAAGGATTTTTTTGTACGCGGATGTACGGGGAAAATGATATGATAACCCGGGTTGTTCTTTACCAGTACTTCTAAAATAGCATTAAGTTTTTCCGGGTCGTCTGCATTATGCGGGCGGTGGAGCGTAAGTACCAGGCATTTTGATAAATCCAGCCCGTACTGTCTCACTATTTCAGGCTCTGTCAACCTGTGCCTGTTCATGTACAGGCTGTCTATCATGATATTGCCCACATAATATACATGAGCGGCATTTACCCCCGTGCGCATCAGGTTTTCGTTGGCAGTTTCAGTAGGTGTAAAGAAGTAATCACTGATAGAGTCTGTCACTATACGGTTGATCTCCTCAGGCATGCTCATATCAAATGAACGTATGCCGGCCTCAACATGCGCTACTTTTATATTCAGCTTCTTTGCTACAATGCTACATGCCAGTGTCGAATTCACATCTCCCACCACTATCACTATATCACAAGGATTCTCCAGCAGCTCCTGCTCAAAACCTACCATGATATTGGCGGTCTGCACTGCCTGTGTACCGGAACCGGCATTGAGGTTGACATCCGGCAAGGGAATACCCAATTCGTCGAAGAATACGCGGCTGAGGTTGTCATCGTAATGCTGGCCGGTATGCACCAGCCGATAGCCAATATCAGCCCCGGCATCACGCACCCGTTCTATCTCCTTTATCAGGGGTGCAACCTTCAAAAAATTAGGCCTTGCTCCTGCTACTATCGTTACTCTCATTATTTTCCTTTGAGCAAAAACTGGTTGAGGTGTTCTACCTGTATCTCGCGGTTGAAGACATTACGGGCTGCCTTGATGCAGTTTGCTTTAATTTTATTCAACTGTTCCTTATCCATATTCACCACTTCTTTTATCCTTGCCGATATATTAGTATAATCGGCAGGAGTACAAGTCCAGCCTGTATGATGTTCATTAATAATCTGCTCACCTTCTCCACCACCTGAAAATATGATGGGCAGCCCGGCTGCCATAGCCTCATATATCTTAGACGGTATGGCGCCGTATATGGGCGTTACCAGCGGAATCAAAGTTATATCATACTGCATCAATGTTGCAGGTATGGCTTCGCGGGTAACACTTTTGTGTAATACTACCCCCCGTTGCGGATTCTTTTTTATAAATTCCTGTATTTCGTTTCTTTCAGAACCCTCGCCATATATATGCAGCTCAGCGCCCAGCGATGCAAAATCAATCTTGTGGCAAATATCTTTTACACCTTGCGCCATGCCCAGCAGCCCTGCATATACAATGCGCAATTTATCAGATGGCTGCTTCTGCACGATGTCCCTTGTTTGCTCAAAACGATTGAAGTCAACACCATTGCGGAACAGTATAGTTCGTTTGCTGCCTGTCTGCTCCAACCGTTCCGTTATTTCGGAAGACTGGCCCATGCAGGCGAAAGAACGGCGGTAGAGGTAACGCTCCAGTTTTTCCAGCCGCTTATACATATAGCCTTCTGAGATAGCACCTAGCCTGAGTGCTGACAAAGGCCAGATGTCAGATACATTCATGATATGCTTTGCACCAGCAATACGTGCGAGGGCTAAACCCGTAAGTCCGAGTGTGAGCGGTGGAGATTCGGTAATAACATAAGCAGGTTTGAATGCCCGTACCTTTGCGAGTGAAAACATTGCGGTAAATCCGAATGAGAGCATGCTGACTATGCGGGGGAATGACTTTTTGGAATGTGAGGCATACAGGGCATACCTTCTTACATCAATGCCATCTTTTTCATCCTTCATGGTGAACAAACCACGGTAGCCGTCGAAAACACGGCCCGTAGGGTAATTGGGCATGGCGGTGATGATAAGGATTTCCCAACCACGCTTCTGCAGACCTATCACCGTTTCGTAAAGACGTGATTGGGGCGCACCCATTTCGGGTGGAAAGTATTTTGTAAGCAGTACTAACTTTTTGTTCAATGCCTGTTCAGTTCCGAGTAAAAATGTTTCAGCTTTCCTGATGGGGGGCGTTCAATATGATGCACCCTGTTCAGTATTATATTCAGCCCGGGCTCAAGATATAAGCTAATTTTCTGTTTTACCAATTCCTTTTCCTCAACTGTCAAATCCCGGTCGGACACAATGTCAAATGTAAATTCATTCAGCCCTGTTTGCCTGATGATGAATTCTTTTAATACACAGCTGGACTCCAGTACGCTGCGGGATATATAGTAAAATGTAAGCCCCGCTGCCGTTTTGCCGGAGGGCAGGATTATCATGTCGTTTGTACGGCCATGCAGTTGTTGTAGGGTACGGTATATACCCACTCTTTCATTTTCAATAATTCCTGTATCGCATGTTTCATAACGTATCATGGGCAGGGCGGTATTGTATAAAGAGGTAGATAGTATTTGGCCATTTGACGTTTCAGTAAAAAGTGTCTCCTCCGTCAGCCTCCAATTGCCATCAGGCGCATCAAAGGCGGTAATGCAGGTTTCGGATAAGCCATATTCACGAATATGCGGAACACCAAAACCCTTTATTAATATTTCATGGTCTTCGGGCGTAGCAGTTTCAGATGTACTGATACATATTTTTACAGATGGGCAAATCTCTTTCAGGGTTGTACCCTTACTGATAAGATAACGTGCAAACCTGACTAATGCGCTTGTGTATCCGTAGATGTAATCAAACCCTTTGTTCCTGAATCGGTA
>JACFNS010000074.1 GCA_019454705.1 Taibaiella sp.
TATATACCGTATGTGCAAAGGTAATGGTACCCTGCGGAAGGAAGGTTATCTGCCAGGATATTTATGTGCCATATAAAGATACTAGCGACACTACAAATAATGTTGTGATTGTAAATGCCCTGGAGTATGTGAAAATATATCCTAATCCGGTAAACGACATACTATATGTAGAAGGACTGGAAACAGAAGCTATTATTGAACTTTTTGACATTGTAGGTAGAAAAGTAAAAGCAATCCGGACAATGAATAACCGCGAAAGTATTGATATGAGCATGTTACAACCAGGCAATTATATCATTCATATAACTAATACTGAAGGTCACAAAATGACGGGTAAGGTGTTAAAACGATAGTGTTCCGTAAGAATTGGAAAGTATAACGGTTCAGTACAACAAAAAAAGGCCGCCTATAAAGGCGACCCCATTATTACTCAAAAAATTAAACTACCCTAAAAGTTGTGGCTGATACCCAGGCTAAACGACCTGCCGGGGTTGATGCTGTCAAATATCTGGTCCTGCGCGTTGTACGAACGGTAGAAGTTCTCTACCCTGTCGTTCAGCAGGTTAGCCACTTTAAAGTCAACAGAAGTCCTGCCGTCTTTGCCAAAGGATTTGTTGAAGCTGAAGTTCAGACTATGGAAAGGCTCGCTATATACATCGGGGTACAAACCTACACCTACTATGTACAGTGTGGGGCCTTTCACGTTGTAGAAGAAGCCTGCATTCAGGCCGCTCTTCTGGTTCATATAGCTTAAGCCCGCATTGATAACATAAGGCGACTGGCCAGCCATATCCCTTGTATCAGATATAGTCTGTCCTTCCCTTTCGTATTCTTTACGTGCGTTGTATTCCATTTGTGTCATCTGTATCTGCGACTTCACCATTGTGATGTTGCCCGAGAAGAGGAAATCGGACAGAACAGGCGATATAAAGCCCAGCTCTTTCCTCAGCTCAAACTCAGCGCCATATACCTGTCCGTCACCTACGTTGCGGGCCTGGAACTCTGTACTTGTTTCCTTACCAATTCTATAGCATTATCAAACGACTTGTAGAATGCGCTGACAGAAACCAACTCGCTACGCTCCATAAACATCTCCCAGCGGAGGTCCAGGTTGTTGATCATCGTAGAAGTTAGCTTACCATTCCAGTCGGGGTATTGAAACAAGCTACCATTGAATATCCTGTTCGTAATAGGATCGAGTATCTGTGCGAAAGAAAGCTCTTTGAAAGAAGGCCTGGCTATTGTTCTGCCATATGTAAACCTGATGTTCTGCTTATCGGTCAGTGCATATATTACATTGGCCGATGGGAAGAAATCGAGCGCAGAAAGTACCTCATCATTTTGCAGGTAAGACCCGTTCAGCGTATCTCCATTTGCATATTTCTGATCGGCACCTGTGTAGCGCTGTACGTAATTCTCGGCCCTAACTCCCAATACTGTTTTCAACTTAGGCAACAGCGACATTTCGTTAGAAACATAGAATGCCGAGTTGTTGACGTTAGAAGTATATGCGTTGGGGTTGAGCTCCAGGTTACCCGATTGGTAGTAGATACTATTAGGCCTGTTGGGGTAGATATTTTCCTGGTCCAGTACTTTATCAGGATCTGTGTGCGACCATGACTGAGTACCCAGGAACTGTACGTCGAAGAACAGTATCTCGTAATCCCTCTTCTTATACAAGTGGCTCCCTCCAAACTTCAATACAGCTTCCCTGTCCATTATCTTATAGTTCCTAGCCACATCTATCTTGGCAGTAGCATTAATCTCGTTGAGCGAACGCCATATACGGCTGGGATTGCCGCCCGCACCTGCCAGGAATGTAGGGTTGCCGGGATTAGTAGTAGTGAAAGCAGTCCTCCTGATATCAGGATCGCTGGAAGTAGACCAGGTTGGTGACAATTTCCAGTCAATCTGCCATTTGTTATCTCCCAGCGTATGGTCGCCGGCGAGCATCGCATTTGTGAGCGAACGCTGGTTGTATTCCAGGTTGTGAGAAACCGCCTTGTAGCCGGATTGGCCAACAGCAGCACCGTCGTTATCTATGTTAAATATACCGGCCCTTTTGGTACCGCTCTGCAGGCGCATACCCGTCAGCCTGAATTTTGACTTTTGCGTTTTATAAGCTATACCGGCCAGGCCGCCCAGCAGTGTTGCATCTTCCGATACTTCACCCTTCTGGATAGTGGCATAACGGAGTTCGTTTATTGAAGACTCTGAAAACCTCTGGTACTCACCATAAGTTACATCATCGTAGTATTTGTAAGATTTCTTGTAAGAAAGGGAGAATATATAGCCCAGGCTTCTTTTCTTATCACCTTTCAACTGGTATTGGTTGCCCAGCGTTAAACCCGCACCATAATCTATGGGGCTGGTAGCCCTTTGAGCGCCCAACTGCGGATTGAAGCTTTTTACGAACTGGTTTACTTCTTCTTTTGACGCACCACTAACAGGGGTGGGGATATTAACTGGGTCTGAAACCGGTAAGGCACGCGTACCATCGTCAAAACCCAGGAAATCAGTTTTACCGCCTTTATAAGTCAGGTTATTTGAGTTGAGGTGCATCTGCGGATTGTAACCGGCATCTACAGACACTTTAAATATTTTTTGCTCAGGGAAGGCTTTGGTTTCTATGTCTACCAGGCCACCTGTAAAGTCAGCAGGCAATTCTGCCGAAAAATTTTTGTGTGCGATAATGTTATCTATCAGGTTGGTAGGGAATATGTCCATTTGCAGGCTGTTCTTGTCAGGATCAAGGCCCGGTATCTGGATGCCATTCATAGTAGTGCGTGTGTACCTGTCGCCCAGGCCGCGCACGTAGATGTATTTACCATCTTCTATACTTACACCGGTTACCCTTTTCGACGCTTCGATAGCGGTACCATCGCCCACCAGTTTCATCTGCTCTGAGGATATACCGTCCATAATAGAAGTGGACCTTCTCTTCATAGCTATCAGGGCGCTTTCGTTGGTGCGGATAGCCTCAGCTTTTACCACCACTTCTTCCAGCTGGTTGCCCGATGGTTTGAGCTGTATGTTTTTCAGTACGCTTACTTCATCATCTTTTACAGCTATGCCTTCGATATTGACAGGCTGGCAACCGATACATTTCACCTCAATATCGTGTACGCCTGATTCAACACTTAATGTAAATTCACCATCAAGGTCAGTTATAGTTCCGATGGTGGTACCTTTCACCTGTACTATGGCAGACATAAGTGGCAAACCCTGCTCGTCTATAACAGAACCGCGAATTGTTCCTTTAGCCAAAGCTGCTATACTGATACAACAACTTAAGATGAATAATAATGTAGATTTCATTTGAGTAATAATTTGAGTAATAACTGTTTTGAGTAATAATTTTTGAGTAACTTTTTTTTATGAGGATTTGGAAAGGGCTATATCACCCTTTCCAAATCCGTTTTAGCTTTGCAGCTTATTTATTAATTCTTTTATCCTTAGCATATTCTAATTAAAGACCAGCCAGTGCGTTAGCTTTAGCAGCCCAAGTCCAACCCAGCGTGCTAACGTTTGCTTTACCTGTAGCAGAGCTACCCAGTGTGATACCTGCAGGTGCAGGGCCATCGCCTACATAATCATCAGCAGAACCTGAACCGTTGATAACGATGTTCATGTACTTAGTATCAGGATTGTCTATTGTCCTGTTGATTTTTTGACCTGAGGCAACGTTCTTGAAGAAAATGTTCTCCAGGTTTACTTTTGTGTTCTTGTCAGTGTTGATTAAGTCACCACCTGTTTTTCTGCTATCGTAGTCGTTTACAACTGTACCGTTTTTGATAGTATAAGCCCTTGACATAGTACCTTCAGCACCATCCAGTTCAAACACGTGGTCACCGGGAGTGATAACTACGAAATTGTCCAGCGTTCCACCCCAAGACTGGTCAGCATCAATTGCATCGTCACCGGCGTTCCAAACAATTGCATTCTTAACGTTTACAGTACCGCCAAACCACTCGATACCATCATCCTGGTTGCCAATTACTTCTACGTTCTCGATAACTGTACCTGAACCAACACCACCCAGTGTAAGGCCGTTGATTTCGTTACCTGCACCAATGTTTGCACCACCGTGACGGATAGAAATGTACTTGATAACACCTGAGTTATCAGCATCGTCGCTGCCACCATACAGGCCGTTCTGGTCAGATGTAGGGATACCCTCTATCTGCACTGCAGAAGCAGAAGCAGAGATGGTTGCATTACCCAATATCAGTACGCCACCCCACAGACCATTTGCATCAGGAGCCAGGTTAGGGCTGGCGAAGTTTCCTGCGGCAACTGCTTCTTTAGTAATTTCATCAGCTACTGTAGTGAAGATGATCGGCTTGTCAGCAGTACCTTCAGCCATCAGCTTAGCACCCCTTGCTATCAACAGGGCGGTAGCGTTTGCACCTGTACCTGCTTCTCCTTTAATAACAGTACCGGGCTCGATAGTGAGTGTAGCACCAGAAAGTACCGCTATGCGGCCACCCAGGATGTCAGTCTTGTTAGCAGTCCATGTTTCGTTAGCAGAGATGTTCTGCGTTACCCTCACAACATCCGATTCCTGGGGAGGAGTTGGAGTTGGAGTCTTGTTCTCTTCTTTTGTACAAGAGAAAAGGCTGGCAGACAGCGCCAGCACCAGAGAAGATTTTAAAATGTAATTCAGTTTCATAAAGTTTTTATTTGCTTGCAAAAGAACACCAGCTGTATTATGCGAATGTTACTGCATGTTTAATTTTAGATGAATAATCGTTTTGTGTTTTTTGATACCTTTTTTGTTATTAATTATGCTTTTGTGAGATTCTATCCCGGCTTCACATACACATTAGCGGAGTACGGGATTTTTCTCAAATGCAAAATTCCGACTCGGATATTACTGCCATGTTACGCCTGTGTTACGCCTGTGTAACCTTAATATTACCGCAATGTTAACAGGTGGCTTAGTGCTTGAAAATCATACCTTTGCCATATGAATGCCCGTCATATATTTCAGCAGCATGTAGCACAAACATCGCCCGCACCCATAGGCCTGCATATAGTACGCGCAGAAGGGAATTACCTGTACGACGCCGACGGCAAGGCCTACCTGGACCTGATAGGCGGCATCAGCGTATGCAACATAGGGCACCGCCACCCTGATGTAGTAGCGGCTATTAATAAACAAGCCAACGATTACCTGCATGTGATGGTGTATGGGGAACTTGTGCAAAGCCCGCAAACAGAATATGCCGCACTGCTCACCACCCACATGCCGGGAAGCCTGGATTGTGTTTATTTCACTAATTCGGGTGCTGAGGCTACCGAAGGTGCGCTGAAACTGGCAAGGAGGGTAACAGGACGAACAGATGTTATTGCCTGCAACAACAGTTATCATGGCTCTACGCTGGGTGCGCTGAGCGTGATGGGAGACGAATACTGGCGCAATGCCTACCGCCCCCTGCTGCCGGGTGTGTGGCATTATCATTATAACGACTATCGCCTGATTGACGCTATAAATAAACAGACCTCCTGCGTGATAATAGAAACCATACAGGCCGAAGCGGGGGTTGTGGAACCTGAAACAACCTGGTTACAGGCACTGAGAGATAAGTGCACTGAAACGGGGACATTACTGATATTCGACGAAATACAATGCGGTTTCGGGCGTACGGGCAAGCTGTGGGGTTTTCAGCACTATAATATAATACCCGATATTTTGCTGTTGGGCAAGGCGCTGGGTGGAGGCATGCCATTGGGGGCGTTTATTTCTTCTTATAATAATATGCAGGCACTGACGGAGAACCCCGTACTCGGGCATATTACCACCTTTGGCGGGCACCCGGTATGCTGCGCAGCAGGTATGGCGGCTATGCAGGTTTTATTAAAAGAAAATATGGCCGAAGCTGTTGCCAAAAAAGAAGGATTGTTCAGAGCCGGGCTGGTGCATCCCGCCATAAAAGCCATACACAGCAAAGGCCTGCTGATAGCCATAGAACTGGAAAGCGTTGAAAAAACATTGCAGGTAGTGCAGCGGTGCATAGAGCATGGGGTATTTACAGATTGGTTCCTCTTCGCCCCGCATTGTCTTCGGATTGCACCTCCGCTTACCATTACGCCCGATGAAATAGTAAAGGCCTGCGAGGTAATACAATCTTCCCTATAAAAAAGCCGGGCAAATGCCCGGCTAAAGAATTTAATAGCTTGTACGATTAAGGTATTTTTGCTATACGCTTTACACCATTCACATTAATAATTGCGTCGTTGTCACAATCCCCCTCGCCATAGTCCAAAACACGCTGCGTAGCGCCTTCAGGATACACATTAGTTACACCTTCATTTATCCAGTTACAATTAAGTGCATCTACCAATGGTTTTGCAATTTCTACATAATAGCGCTCTCCTTTGGGGCGTATGAAATTTCCTGAACCTGTTAAACGGTAAATATCGTCTGCTGTTTGTGGTGTAGAAACACCCTGGAACCATTCTCGTGTGCGTAAGCTGCTACCTGTTACCTTGCCTGTATTGTTTGGCAGATAAATGGTATCTACGCTGACAATGTTGTGGGAATGCATACCTGTAGTACCGGTGCCATTGTACCACATTTCCCTGTGGCCCCCAACCCTATGCCCGTCAACAGTGTACATATTAAATACTGTTCTGCGATAATAACCTGCTTCTGTGTCTTTAACCTTATTGGCAAAATATACCAGCAATTTACCCGTACGTATTCTGCCGTCGTAACCCAAGCAGCCCGACCCGCCGAAATCAATAGTCATCAGGTCTATATCAGGGTTATCAGTAGTATCTATCTTTACTTCGGTACATCCACCCAAGGGGTGTTCACCACCTTTCAGCGAACTTACACCAAGTGCCAGTGCCCTATCCACTACCCTGTCCGCATTACTATATATTTGCTCCAGTATCAGCTGTTCTTCAGCATATCCTGTACTTTCATTGTTGATTATTGTATCGTCTTCCTTTTCGCGCTTGCACGATGTTGCCAAGATGCTTAATGACAATACAGACCATGCTATGATGGATAATTTCTTAGAAAACATATAATTATAGCGGTTTTTTCCTGTTGTAATCAGTATTGGCATAAATATAAGACATAAATGGCGCATATTTTATAGTGTAATAACAAATGATTACCAAACCGCTGAAAAATAATAATTAGATTTGCACACAAATTTTTATCAATCATATGAAAATTGCGATAATAGGTACCGGATATGTTGGCCTCGTAACAGGCACTTGCTTTGCCGAAACGGGCAACAATGTGACCTGTGTAGACATCAACCAGAAAAAAGTAGAGATGTTGAAAAGGGGCGAAACCCCAATTTATGAACCAGGGCTTGATGTGCTGCTGGAACGTAATATAAAAGAGAACCGCATCAGCTTTACCACCTCGCTTTCTGAGGGTATAAAAGACGCAAAAGTAATCTTCCTGGCATTGCCAACCCCTCCCGGCAAAGATGGAGAGGCCGACCTGCAATATGTATTGGACGTAGCCGCCCAGCTCAGCAATATCATCGACTCTTACAAGGTAATAGTGAATAAGAGCACGGTACCTGTAGGCACAGCAGAAAAAGTAGCTGCAGTACTGGCTACCAACCTGGACCGTAACTTATATGACGTTGTTTCCAATCCTGAGTTCCTGCGCGAAGGCGTAGCGGTAGACGACTTCCTGAAGCCTGACAGGGTGGTAATAGGCACATCGTCGGACAGAGCACGTAAAATAATGGAAGAATTGTACCAGCCTTTCGTACGCCAGGGCAATCCTATCTATTTTATGGATGAGCGTTCATCTGAAATGACAAAATATGCTGCCAATTCATACCTGGCTATGCGTATATCTTTCATGAATGAAATGGCCAACCTGTGCGAACGTGCAGGCGCTAACGTGGACATGGTGCGTGTGGGTATGGGCAGCGATAGCCGCATTGGCAAGCGCTTCTTGTTTTCAGGTGTAGGATATGGCGGTAGCTGTTTCCCTAAAGATGTTCAGGCACTGGCACGTACAGCACGCCAACTGGGTTATGACTTCAAACTGGTAGAAACCACGATGGAAGTAAACCAATTGCAGAAAACCCGCCTGGGCAAAAAAATAAAGAATGTTTTTGGTGAAGACCTGACAGGCCGCAAGTTTGCCATATGGGGACTGGCCTTCAAGCCTGAAACTGATGATATACGCGAAGCACCGGCACTGGAACTGATAGATGAACTGCTGGCAGCGGGCGCTGCGGTACATGTATTCGACCCCGAGGCTATGAAAAATGTGAAAGAGATAATGGGCGATAAAATAACATACGGCACCAACGAATATGAGCCATTGCAGGACGCTGACGCATTAGCCATTGTTACAGAGTGGAATGAGTTCCGCAACCCTGACTTTGAAAAAATACATGCAGCACTGAAGCAACCGTTTATATTTGACGGCCGCAATGTATTTACACTGGAGAAAATGGCGGAACTGGGCTTTTATTATGCGAGCATAGGCCGCAGCACCATTCACGAAAATTTGAAAGAAAAAATCAATGTTCTGTCGTAATTTCCGAACAGCAACTGCATAAATTATAGTAATGGCTGACAAGAAAAGAGTACTCATAACAGGTGCCGCAGGTTTCCTGGGTTCGCATTTGAGCGACCGTTTCATCAAGGAAGGTTTTCATGTAATAGGCATGGACAACCTGCTGACCGGCAATATTAAGAACATTGAGCACCTGTTTCCGCTCAAAGATTTTGAATTTTACCATCACGATATTACTAAGTACATACACGTGCCTGGTGAGATAGACTATATCCTGCACTTCGCGTCTCCGGCCAGCCCGATA
>JACFNS010000075.1 GCA_019454705.1 Taibaiella sp.
GCAACACTATTAAGAAAAGCTTATGACTCCCGACATTCGACTCCCGACTCACGCTTGACAATATTTTCGTAGTTTTCAGGTTCGTATTATATACTTGATTATGTTTAAGAAAATAAAGAATAAAATATATAAGTTCAGGGGAGTAGCAGCAGGTTTCCTGCTGGCTACAGTGTGTTTCGTATCTATACAGGCCTCCCGTACAGATTCTTATTTCGAAGTGTCTAAAAACCTCGACATATTCAACAATGTGTTGAAGGAGCTGAGTACATTTTACGTGGATCCCATAGAACCCGGCAAGCTTATCAAAACCGGCATCGACGAAATGCTCCAAACCCTCGACCCCTATACTAACTACATCACTGAGTCAGACATCGAGGAATATGAATTTCAGACAACGGGCAGGTACGGCGGCATTGGCGCCAATATGCGCAAGGCTGAGGATAAAGTGTTTGTAGGCGATATACACGAGGGCAGCCCTGCCGACAGGGCGGGCCTGCACCCGGGAGACGAGGTAATAACCATAGCGGGCAAAGAAGTAGGAGGCAAAGAGATTGACGAAATCAGCGTATTGCTCAAGGGCTCGCCAGGCACGCAGGTCGTAATGAAGGTAAAAGATGTATACACTGGTAATACCGAGGAGAAAACTATTATCCGTAGCGAGATAGAACTCTCCAGCGTGCCTTACTCCAGCTTGCTGGGCGCTAACAAGGATATTGCTTATGTCAAGCTCACGCAGTTTACACCGCATTGCAGCAGGCTCGTAAAAGCCCAGCTCGATAGCCTGAAGAAAGCCCAGCCAAACCTGGATGGCGTAGTGTTGGATCTGCGCGGTAACCCCGGTGGGCTGTTGGACGAGGCTGTGTCTATCTGCAACCTCTTCATTGAAAAAGGCCAATTGGTAGTAAGCACTAAGGGAAGGGTAAAGGAATGGGAGCACGACTTCAAAACCACATCGCAACCCTGGGATACTAAAATACCGGTAACTGTACTCATTAATGGTGGTTCAGCATCCGCATCCGAAATAGTGGCAGGCACCCTGCAAGATTTGGATAGGGCCGTAGTGGTAGGTGAACGCTCATTTGGCAAGGGCCTGGTGCAAACAACGCGCAACCTGGGCTACAATGCCCGCCTCAAACTGACAACGGCTAAGTACTATACTCCTAGTGGCAGGTGTATACAAACACTGGACTATGCTAATCGCAACGAAGATGGCAGCGCAGGTACCGTACCTGACTCGCTGAGGAAAGAATATAAAACCTTGGCAGGCCGCAAGGTGTTGGGCAGTGGTGGTGTAGAGCCCGATGTAAAGGTAATAGACACGCCACCGGGCAAACTGGCCATCACGCTCTATGTCAAGGGTTATTTCTTTGACTATGCCACCATCTATGCCAAAAAGAACAAAACTATACCAGCGGCAGGGCAGTTTGCTATAGATAATAATACATACAGCGAGTTTGTAAACTGGGTGGAGAAGAAAGACTATACCTACAAATCAGAAACAGAAATCCGCCTTGACTCGCTGAAGAGCGCCGCCGTGCGCGAAAAGTATTATGCCGATATAGAAACCCAGTACAAAGACCTGGCGGCAAAACTGAAAAGGGATAAAAAGCAGGACCTGGAAAAACACCGCAGGGAGATAACACAGATACTGGAGAGCGAAATAGTATCGCGCTACTACTACATGCGTGGCCGCGCTGAGCACAGCCTGAAGGATGACCTGCAGATGGATAAAGCACTCACGCTGCTGGAGAAACCGACAGACTACCAGGCATTGCTGAGGAAGCCGGCTAATTAATATCAGGAATTAGAGTTTCCACGATGCCAGTGCATCGGCTATCTTTCGATCATTGCCCAGGCGGGGCACTTTGTTCTGTCCACCCAGCTTGCCTTGAGATTTCATGTACTCAATAAAGGCGTGTGGCTGCATGGGCCTTATCTTTAGTGGTTGCAGTATGCCGCCGCGTACCAGGTCGTCGTAGTAGCTATTCTTGCTACGCAGGTGGTTGTCAATGCTTAGAGAGAAGGCCTGCATATCGTCGGGTACGCGCTCAAATTCTACAAACCACTCATGGTAGGGTAGCCCCTCAGCAGCTTGTACCATAGGCGCTACAGTAAATTCAATGATATGCGCATTGTGCTCTTTAGCTGCTTGCAGCATGGCGTATTCTACCTCTTCGCCTATCACATGCTCGCCAAAGGCGGATATGAAATGCTTGGTGCGGCCTGATACTACCAGCCTGTAAGGGTTGGTACTTACAAAGCGAACAGTGTCGCCTATATTGTAGCCCCACAGCCCGGCATTGCTGTTGATGATGAGTGCATAATTCTCGCCCACTTGTACGTCTTTCAGGGTAAGGCGCGTGGGGTTGTCGTTGAAGATTTCGGCTGCCGGCACAAACTCGTAGAAGATACCCGAGTTGGTATTCAGCAGCAAACCTTCCTGGTCCAATGTATCCTGGAAGGCGAAGAAACCCTCTGATGCGGGGAAGGTCTCCAGCATGTCCACGTGCGTGCCCAGGCTTTGCATCATCTTGCTTTTGTAGGGCTCAAAGTTCACGCCGCCCTGCACTATTACTTGCAGTTTGGGAAACAGCTCTTTGATGGAAGACTTGCCGCTCTTCTCCAGCAGCCAGTCGAAGTACATCTGCACCCAGGGCGGTATGCCGCTTATCAGGCGCATGTCTTTGCTGATGGTCTCTTCCACTATCTTGGCCAGCTTGGTTTCCCAGTCTTCTATGCAGTTGGTTTCGAAGCTGGGGAGTTGGTTGCCGCGCAAGTAGCCCGGTACAAAGTGGTTGACAATGCCGCTGAGCCTACCCGTTGGTATGCCCGCTATCCGCTCCAGCACAGGCGAGCCCGACAGGAATATCATCTTGCCATCGGCAAAGTTGGTATTGCCGCTCTCCACCATGTAGCACAGCAGGGCGTTCTTGGCGGTGTCTATATGGTTGTGTATCGAGTCTTTGGATATGGGTATGTACTTGGTGCCACTGGTTGTACCCGACGTTTTTGCAAAGTACATCGGCTTGCCTTTCCACAGTACATTCTGCTGGCCTTCCTTTATCTTATCTATGTATGGACTGAAGGCTTCATAATCGCGCACAGGGATGGCAGCTTTGTATTCGTTGTAGCTGCGTATTTCTGCAAATCTGTGTTCCTGTCCGAAGGTAGTTTTGCCCGCGTTCTTCAGCAGGTATTGCATAATTGCTTCCTGGTGCGCTACAGCCATTCCCATCTCCTTCCTGATACGGCTATGTATCAACGAAGCATAAGGTTTTGCTAATAGTGATTTTAACTTCATCAGAACAATTCAGCGGACGGTAAAGTTAACTTTATTCGGGCAAAGCTGCATTATTTAACTATTTTAGTAGGTGAACCGGTTACACATATGAATACACGCATATATACCCTAGTGTCCATCATTATTGCATCGCTCTTGTTGATGTGGTATGCTTTATACAATGGTTTTCCCCTGGTAACCGGCGATACCGGCGCTTATATATATTTCACGTTCGATTTCCAGGTGTTAAAAGATCGGTCTTCCTTTTATTCCATATGGCTAGCCCTCGCAGGTCTCAGAACATTACAGTTTGTAGGTATAACTGGTAGCTTGTGGTTGCCGGTGTTCTTTCAGTGTATATTAGTGGCAGTGCTTTTTCTTCGTTACTACCGTATGTTAGGCAATGATGCAGTTGTTAAAACATCGGGTTACTTGTTAGCTATAGTGTTAGTGGCTATTGCTACGGGGGTATCTTTTATAGTGGCCTATATCATGCCCGATATGTTTGTAGCCATACTGCTATTGGCCATACTACTGTATCTATATGACAATGAACCTTCAACAAAATTGTCATTACTATATCTCGGCCTTATAGGCTTTTCCATGCTGGTACACTATTCTCATTTTCTCATCGTACCTGTGTTTTGTATACTTATGTTATTGTATGCGCAAGTCACAAATCAACTTTCTGTAAAGGCTCGGCTGGGGAAGGTATTGAGTATTTCTGCTGTATGCTGGGTATTAATGTGCAGCATTAATGCCGTCTATGGATTGGGTTTCACACTATCGCCGGGCTCTCATGTATTCATGGCCGGTAAGCTGATAGAAACCGGCACTATCAAAAAATACCTGGATGAGCAATGTGCTGAAAAACACTACAAATTATGTACATATAAAAACGAATTGCCTGAGAGGGCCTACCAGTGCATATGGGACGATAACGGGGCATTTAAACACATAGGCGGCTGGGACAGCAGTGCGGCAGAGCATAAGGCCATCATCAGGGATGTTTTTACAACACCGCGTTATGCTATACATTTTGCGGGGCAAGCATTAAAAGATACATGGGAGCAGCTACAGTTTATGTATGTGGAAGGAAATGGACAGGCATTTAATGAAACTTCGGCTCCATACATGAGTATTGAAAAGCATATTAAAGCCGAGCTTCCCCAATTTGTGAAATCGCGTCAGCAAAAGCAGACAATTGATAACAGTACATGGGCGAATATCCAGTTGGTGTTACTGATTTTTTCGTCGTTGTGGGTTTTGTTGCTTTTGTTTAAGGGTTCTTTACAGAAGCACATTACTCATGTGTATATGGCAATACTTTTATTCGTGGCCTGCAATGCTTTTGTGACAGCAAGTTTTGCTAATGTATTGGACAGGTTACAGATCCGTGTTTTTTGGGTGCTACCCGCCACCAATATCTTCGTGTTGGTAAATTATTATTGGGCGAAGTGTAAATACTCCCTATTGAGCTGATTTCTTATCAATTTTCTCGAAACGCAGTTGTCTAATGAGAAACTTGTTGTCGTTTAACTTTATGACGACGTATAGTTGATACTGGCCAGAAGAAGTGTGCAGGTCGCCAATAGCATATTGGGCATTGGTAGCAGTATTGCCACCCTGAGCCACATTGAACTCGCGTACAACATTCTTACTGAAGAAATCTTTCAAAATAATTTCAGCCTGAGATGAACTGTAGCTGGCTTGGTTGTTATTTATGTTGATATCAACAGTTTTATCCAAATATTTAGCAAGGCCGGTAACGTTACCACCCCTGATATATTGTACTACCTCCTGCAACGGCTCTTGTGCCTGCACGATGGCAGATACAGAGAACATGCACAATATGGTAATCAAAACTCTTTTGTAAAAATTCTTCATCGGCAAAACCTTCAGCTCCTTTTAGCAAAATTTAATACAGCAAAAAACCTGCCAAAATCACTTTTCTTTTAACTTACCATTGGCAATTTAAATAAAAATTATCACAAAAACACTAACAAATATAAAAAATTACTATGTTAATGTTAAATAACTAATAGTTAATAAAACGAGTATGCATTACAATTTATTAACGAGTATTTCATTCTAATACTCATTTAAACTTTGAGTATATTGATAGAAGTCATACAGATATGTTGTTTGTTGCACTAATATTAATAGTAATTTAGTACAGGATAATAATGAAATACTTACTACCTACTGTAATATGCTGGTTGGTGCATATTATGACATTTGCACAAGGATATGTAGACCAGGAAAGGGTGTATAGTCTTATAAATGAGCAGGTTAAAAATGTAAATTCTATCAATAGAGTAAACTGGCATCAATATGAATATAAAGACCATATTGAGGGTAATAAATTAGGTAACTGGGGTGAATTCCTCGCTCATATTGACTCAATGCCGGGTTATCATAAAGAAATGAGGCGGTATATTGTAGAGATGAGTAACCGTGTCACGGGCGATAATTTCAAAAATGGGATGACGCTGCTTATCCCTGATTCTTTCCCCAGCGACTTCAAAGCATATAGCCCGTATCCCTTCACATACTCTCCTGCAGATACGCTCCCTAAACTATTTATCATCGATAAGTTTACCCAAACGTTTGGTGCATACGAGTATGGCAAGCTTGTAAGGTGGGGGCTATTATCATCCGGCAAGGAAAACGACCTGACACCACCGGGCCGGTACAATTTCAACTGGAAAGATGAGCACAGGTTCTCCAATGCAGCCCCTCCGGGTGAGGAGTGGGAGATGTTTTACGTATTCAATTTTCAGTCTAAGTGGGGCGTACATGTGCATCAGTATGCATTGCCAATAGGAAGGCCAGCCTCTCATGGCTGCGTGAGGCTGGCGTTGGCAGACGCAATATGGAATTTCTACTGGGCTAATGAGTGGCAGCATGAAAAAGGCAGGTTGGTACGTAATGGTACACCTGTAATGGTATTGCATGATAACCCCAGAGGTAAAGCTGTGCATTGGCAGATAAAAAGCAGTAAAGCAGTAAGCCTCGTGGAGCTGCCTGCCCGACTTGAAGATGTTCCTGAAGGAATATATTCTACAATTTCTCACAAGGTACCCTGGCTGAGCGGCTGGTAATAGTTTTTCTGTGACTAATGAACTTTTACCCTATGTTTTACGTAATATGATCTTTGATAATGAATAAGCAAACATCGATGAGTCAACAGCAAGAAATAGTACGTCTTGAAGCCGTACACAAATTCCTGGGATTAGATTACGACCAGGCTACAGAATTCCAGGATATTGTCAATTTTGCAGCCGAACTGTGCGGCACGCCTGTGGCACTTATAACATTATTGGACAAGGATGTTAATTGGGTAAAGGTACGTGCCGGAATAGATGCTCCGGCAATGCCCAGGGAGACATCTTTCTGCCAATATACCATACAAAGTGAGGGATTGACGATAATACCTGATACACTGGAAGACAGACGGTTTGACAATAATCCATTGGTACATGAGCCACCCCATGTGCGCTTTTATGCAGGAGCACCACTAACCATAAAAGGTGGAATACGCCTGGGCAGCCTATGCCTGTTTGATGCAAAGCCCAATAACATTAGCATAATTCAACAAAAAGCGCTGGCTGTTATGGCAAGACAAGTTACCTTCCTGATGCAACTTGAACTGAGCCAGAAAGTACTCCAAAACAATCTGAAGGAATTGGAAGAAAAAAATGAATCATTAAGAAGCATTGCACATATGCAATCTCACGACATCAGGCAACCCCTTACATCTATTATGGGACTGATTGATATAATAAGAAACGATGGGTATAAAGCTGATAAAGAAAAACTGATGATGATAGAAGAAGCAGCAAACCAGTTGGACAAAAAAGTACACGACATCGTTGAGCAAACTACTATTAAATACTAAGTTATAACAGGTACCAGTAGGCAGCCAGCATAACTAATACACCCAATATATAACCCACCCATACTTCAAACTGGGTGTGTGCCCCCAGTAGCAAGCGGGCCGTGCCACTGGCCCCGGCTATTAGTAGTCCGGCTATGAATGGTACCGCCATGCTCACTGGTGTAACAATCATCAGCACTATGAGCATACCCAGCATACCGCCTGCAGCCATAGTGTGCATGCTTATTTTAAAAAAGATACTGCAAATAAACAGCACGATAATACTCCAATAAGCACCACGCAACAGTACCTGAAGAACAAGCGGCGCGTCCAGGTTTTTAAAAACATGGCTGATCCACCAGTAACACATCATCGTTGCTATCAGCGGTATGATGCGTTCCTTTTGCGTACGCATGAAAATACTGGTGATAAAGCCTAAGGCCTTCAACAGGCCTACCACCAGCAAAGGGAAGAAAATGGTAGCCAACGCTATTTGTATAAACACAAGCGATAACTTGCCCTCGTATTGCACAAAGCTCATGGGGGTAATGGCATATATTACCCATGTCATAAGTATGGGCAAAAATACCGGGTGCAACATATAAGACACTATAGTGGCTAAAGCACGCAAAGGTTTTGACTCAACACCCTTATTCATTGCTATTTCAGTCTCGCTCATAAATATTTATTAACCTTCTAACACAGGTGACAGCCATTTAGTAGCTTCTTCTATGCTCATACCTTTGCGGTGCGCATAGTCGGTTAACTGATCGTGCTGTATTTTGCCTACGCCAAAATATGTACTCTGCGGATGGCTGAAATACCAGCCGCACACTGAAGCCCCGGGATACATGGCTAATGATTCAGTGAGTTGTATGCCTGCATTTTCAGTCGCTTTCAGCAGGTCGAAAAGTTTGTACTTTTCCGTATGGTCGGGGCAGGCGGGATAGCCTGGTGCCGGGCGTATACCCTGATATTTTTCTTTTACCAGGTCTTCAGCGGTCAGGTTTTCTTCTGCTACATAACCCCAGAATTCGGTACGGGTGCGTTTATGCAATACCTCCGCAAAAGCCTCTGCCAGCCTGTCGGCCATAGCCTGCAGCATTATTTTATTATAATCATCATGATTATCTATAAACCGCTTCAGGTGAGACTCAATGCCATGTATGCTTACCGCAAAAGCACCCATATAATCGGTACCTTTTTCAGCAGGTTTAATAAAGTCGGACAAAGAAAAATGAGGCTGCCCGGCCGCTTTTTTCTGCTGTTGCCTCAGCGATTCCAGGAAACAGAGTTCATGGCCCTTGTCGTCTTTCAACTCTATAGTATCCGGCGCTATTTTGTGTGCCTGCCAGAAACCTACTACGCCTTTTGCGGTCAGCCATTTCTCTGCTATTATCTTATCCAGCAGGGCGTTGGCATCATTATATAATTTGGTAGCTTCAACACCTGCATGTTCATCGGTAAGTATATCAGGAAATTTGCCCTTCATCTCCCAGGCTATGAAAAACGGCCCCCAGTCTATATACTGCCTTATTTCGGCCAGGTCGTAATCTTCAAACACCTTAGTACCTGTAAATGTGGGAATTGGTGGTG
>JACFNS010000076.1 GCA_019454705.1 Taibaiella sp.
GTTTGAGATCATATTTGCTGAACAAAAAAGCATACAGGTATTGCGCGATGGCCAGCCCGTAAATGTAGATATACCCAGCGGTACCATTACCAAGATTATTAAAAAGCAAAAACAGAGCTTTATTACTCCACGTATGCCCGTGGTAGTAGAAAAGGTGAGTGAGAAAAGTGAAGCTGAAAAAATGGGCTTTAAAGCTGGCGATAGCATCATTGCCTTCAACGGCACGCCTGTACAGTTTTTTGATGAGTTTGAAGAAATGAAAAGGAGCCATGCGGGGCAGGCTGTTGCAGTTACCGTAATGCGTGGTAATAGCGAGGTTACCCTCAACGGAAATATACCGGATAATAAGATACTGGGCTTTATGCCGCAGTCTACCCGCTTCTTCGAGACCAAAGTGATTAAGTATGGTTTCTTCGAGGCTATAGGCAAGGGCTTTACTTTCACATTCGAGCAGGTAGGTAACTACTGGAGCCAGTTGAAATTATTGTTTACTTCGCCGGAAGTCAAGGTGAATGAAAGTCTTGGTGGTCTGGTTACATTCGGCAAGCTCTTCGACCCCGTGTTCGATTGGCAGAGTTTCCTGATGCTGACGGCATTTGTCTCCATTATACTCGCTGTAATGAACCTGCTGCCCATACCGGGTCTGGATGGTGGCTACGTCATCTTCCTGATATTCGAACTGATATCGGGCAAAAAGGTGAGTGACAAGGTGATGGAAACAGCTACTACGGTAGGCCTGGTATTGTTGCTGGGGCTGATGCTGTACGCCAACGGGCTGGATATCTTCCGCCTGTTCCAAAACTAAGGCTCAAAGCCCGTAGATTTCTTTTGCAGCTTTAAAGGTATTGCAGTGTGCGGTAACTATGTGCTTGATATCGGGCGAATAGCCGCCGCCCATAGCCACTGCAACAGGTATGCCCCTCGTATGGCATTCTGTAAACACTGCTTCATCCCTGTGCAGGCAGTCGGTTATAGTCAGTTTCATCTTGCCAAACTTGTCTGTTTCCAGTACATCAACGCCTGACAGGTAAAAGGCAATATCCGGCTTGAATTTGTCCAGCAGTGCAGGTAGTTCCTTTTTCAATATACCCAGGTATTCATTGCCATTGATGCCATCGGGTAATCCTATATCCAGGTCGCTGGTTTCTTTCCTGAACGGGTAGTTATGCGCCCCATGCATACTAAAAGTGAATACCTTGTCATTATTGCTGAACAAAGCTGCAGTGCCATTGCCCTGGTGTACATCCAGGTCGATAATGACAACCCGCTTTGCCAGTTTGTGATACAGCAGGTAGTTGGCTGCTATGGCAAAATCATTCAACAGGCAAAAACCCTCCCCCTTGTCGGCAAAAGCGTGGTGTGTGCCACCTGCCACATTCAGCGATACGCCATGTTGCAAAGCATTCAGGGCGCAGTCGATGCTTCCCTGCATAATAGTGATTTCCCTGTTTACCAGTTTGGTTGACAGCGGAAAGCCTATCGCCCTCATCTCCCTGTCAGTTAGTTGAAGGGCCAGCATCCTTTGCCAATAGCTTTTGTCATGCGTCAGTAGTATCGTCTCTTCTGTTGCCGGCTGCGATGCGAAAATATGCTCTTGTGTTATAATACCTTCGTGCAGTAGTTGCTGAGGAATCAACTCATACTTCAGCATGGGGAAACGGTGACCCTCAGGCAAAGGATGTGCGTATATGTCGTCGTATGCTATGGTAAACATGAGTTGCTAATTTAACAAGTTGCATCCGTTATTATTTCGTAATTTTGCATTAGTTCTTTGAAAAAAAACTTACCGGGGCCGACTGGTTTTGACAGCATAGGGCAGGTTAAGTAAGCATGTCGTGCGTTGTGTAATTAGCACGTAAATCTGAATACCCAAACTTTTAAATGGCGAATCTAATTACGCCATGGCTGCCTAATCAGAGATTAGCGTAACCATTTTGGCCGCAGACGGGCTTTTGCCTGTTGACGCTCCTGCCGCCTAACTCATCCTTCAACAGGATAGTCGTTTGTAGCTGTGTACAGGCGATGAAACTAAAGCAGATAAGATAGTCCTGGTTCGCCCGGTTCCTAAGGCTATACGAAAATCAATTCCGGGATAAACATGTAGAAAGCTTATCGGGCATATGTTTGGACGCGGGTTCGAATCCCGCCGGCTCCACTTTATTACCTGATGCGGTAATTAAACATCTTCTGTACTATTAGTTTGATGTAATATCTGCCACGTTCTTTAGCAACGAATATCATTGAGAATAAGTAGTAGTACAATGAAGGTCCTTTACGGTATCTAATTATCTCCAGTTCGTGGTTAATCATTGTTTTCAAGAGTTTCAACTGTTTTGCAGGTTCAGTGCTGGCATTGGCGATGTGTATCAGTTTTGTATCAGATAGAAAGTAACATCTATAACCCTCCTGCCTGAATTGGTAACACCATAGCTGGTCTTCTCCGTACATAAAAAAACGCTCGTCCAGTTTCCGCTCCGGCAGGTCATTCAATATCTCTTTTCTGAACATAAAAAACGCTCCGGAAACCCAGTCACAATAAGTGTCGAAATCTCCTTTGAAATACTGGTTGAGCATTAATGTTGCACGCCCGCGATAAGGTATGAGCATAAGCAATGGCCGCAGTAAATCCAGTACTTCGTTGCGAATACTACGAAATGCACGAGCATTATGCTGGTATTTGCCATCTGCATATGTTAGGTGGCCGCTTACTACACCAATATCACGACTGCAGCTTTGCAGGAATGATGCAGCTTTGCTGATGGAATCATCGTGCAGTATAGTGTCTGAGTTCAGCAGCAATATGATATCGCCGGTCGCATGTTTGATACCCAGGTTATTACCCTGTGCAAAACCGCCGTTTACCGGGTTTTTTACCAGTTTGATGTTCGGAAACTGAACAAGAAAATCATCAGGGTTCTCTTTCGTTGATGCATTATCTACCAATACTATTTCATATGCTACGTCTTTTGTGGCCCGCTGTACACTCCTGATGCAGTCGCAGGTTAATTGAAATGTATTGTAGTTGATGATAATGACAGATACCACTTGGCCTAATTATTATGCAAGTATAATCACTTTACAGTTGTTATGTAAATAGCTCTTTGGCTATCCCCAATCAAATAGCCGTAAAACGAAACAGTCCCGGATTTCCGGGACTGTTTCGTTTATGAGTTATTTACAAGTGAATCACTTACAGAAGGGATATCACTTACAGGGGGGGCTGTATCTTCATATGGGCGGGCGCCAATCAGCCTTTCCATATCATCTTTAAACAACACCTCTTTTTTCAATAGTTCTTCAGCTATCGCTTTTACTGAGTCGATCTTGTCGTTCAGCAGGGCTTTAGTCCTCTGGTATGCCTGCTCTATCAGTTTGCGCACTTCCTCGTCTATTATCTTACCTGTTTCTTCAGAGTATGGTTTAGAAAACTGCCCGTCATTTTGAGGATCGTAAAACGATATATTGCCCAGTACCGGGTTCATACCATACATGCTCACCATAGCATAGGCCATGCGGGTAACATGTTGGAGGTCGCTGAGTGCGCCGGTAGATATTTTACCAAATACTATCTCCTCTACTGCACGTCCTCCCAGCGTCATACACATATCATCCATCAGGTGGTCGGTATTGCGTATATACATTTCCTTAGGCAGGTACTGTGCATAACCCAAGGCTGCTACACCTCGCGGCACGATAGTCACCTTCACCAACGGATGCGCATGTTCCAGGAACCATCCTGATACGGCGTGCCCCGCTTCGTGGTAGGCTATTACCTTTTTCTCCTCAGGCAGTATGATTTTGTTTTTCTTCTCCAGGCCACCTATTACACGGTCAATAGCATCGTTGAAGTCGTCCATATCCACCTCTGTCTTGCCTTTACGTGCAGCTATCAGGGCGGCTTCGTTACATATATTGGCAATATCAGCGCCGGCAAAACCCGGTGTTTGCACGGCAAGCTTGTGTATATCCAGGTTTTTAGATTTTTTGATGGGCTTCAGGTGCACATCAAATATCTTTTCACGTCCCTTTACATCAGGTACGTCTATTGATATCTGCCTGTCGAAACGGCCCGGGCGCAGCAGGGCGGTATCCAGTACATCAGGCCTGTTGGTGGCCGCCAGTACTATAATGCCTGTATCTCCGCTGAAACCGTCCATTTCTACCAGCAACTGGTTGAGCGTATTCTCGCGCTCATCGTTGCTCATTACTACGTTCTTACCACGTGCACGGCCTATTGCATCTATCTCATCTATGAACACGATACAGGGTGCTTTTTCCCTTGCTTGTTTGAACAGGTCACGTACACGGCTGGCACCCACACCTACAAACAGCTCTACGAAGTCGGAACCGGACATAGAGAAGAAAGGTACTTGTGCCTCGCCCGCTACGGCCTTAGCCAGCAGGGTCTTACCGGTACCGGGAGGTCCTACCAGCAATGCGCCTTTAGGTATCTTGCCGCCCAGTGCGGTGTATTTTTTGGGATTTTTCAGGAAATCCACGATTTCCATTACTTCTACTTTGGCTTCGTCCAATCCTGCCACATCGTTAAATGTGATATTGACACGGGTGCCTTTTTCAAACAACTGAGCTTTGGATTTGCCGATGTTGAATATACCACCGCCGCCTGCACCGCCGCCTGCACCGCCGCCCATCTTGCGCATAATGAAGAACCACATCGCAATCAGGAATATCACCGGCAACAGGAATGAACCCAATATGTCGTTAAGAAAACTGCCCCTGTTCTCGTATATCACACGTACACGCTCGTTTTCGGGCAGTTCAGACTGTGCTTCTTTCAGGTTGTCTTCAAACTGTTCTACGCTGCCTATTGTGAATTTGGCAACCGGTGATGAACTATTGCTGGAGGCAAAAGGCATTTTATCCTCAGGATTTTTTTGTGTTTGCGCACCCTGGCTCAGGAAAACCTCTACCTCGCTTTTGTTAACCACCACCAGTTTCTCTACCTGTCCCTTATCCAGGTATTTTTGCCTGAATTCCTGGAAACTCATTTGTTCTCCGCCACCGCCCATGCTGCCGCTGAAGAAGTTCAGCCCTATCAGCAGCAATATCATGATACCGTATATCCAATAGATATTGAATTTCGGCCCTTTGCGCTGAGGTTTGTTATCTTTTCCCGGCCCTTGTCCGGGTTTAAACTTGTTATCTTCCATTTGTCGTTCTAAAGTACGTTATATTCTGATTTAACAGCCAGCTAATCGTTATGTTCAACCCGGCCAGCATCGCCCCAAAGGCTTTCCAGGTTATAAAATTTGCGGTGGTCCTGCTGGAATATATGTACCACTACGTTTACATAATCCACCAATGTCCACTTGTCACCTCTTTCTACATGGTAAGG
This sequence comes from Taibaiella sp., assembly GCA_019454705.1. Taxonomy (GTDB): domain Bacteria; phylum Bacteroidota; class Bacteroidia; order Chitinophagales; family Chitinophagaceae; genus UBA5543. Next base: position 5,357 of record JACFNS010000076.1, read on the forward strand.
TGCTTCGCCACATTCCTCTTTTACCACCTTCTCCACATTATCGGCAATGGCTTTGAGCTGTATATGCGATTGGGCTTCGCAAAGGATAAAAAAGTCTGCTACAGCCTCATCTATCTTTTTCAGATCGAGCGAAACTATATTTTCGGCTTTCTTATCTTTTACGGCTTTCAGTATAGACTTGAATAGTTTGCTATTCCTGGTCAGGCCTTCCGCAGATTTCTTTCTTCCCTGAAGTACGGTAATAATTTTCTCCAAATTAAGGTCAATCTATTATGTTTGGCAATATCTTTACAGCCAAAATTAAACAAACTTTGGCAGTAAAGTTACAAGCACTGATAAACGCTCCGGTTATTGAGCTTGATACTATCGATAGTACCAATAACTATGCCATGCGCCTGATAGATGCCGATACGGCACAACCTGGCCTGACAATAGTGACCGATATGCAGACTGCAGGCAAGGGCCAAAGGGGGAAAGTATGGGTGGATACACCTAATGAGAGCCTGCTGATGAGCATGATATTGAAACCTCAGTACGATTTAGACCACCAGTTTGCCTTTATTGTCACGGTTTCCCTGGCCATTGCCGATTACATGCAGGAATTGAACGAAAACTGGGATGTACGTATTAAATGGCCCAATGATATTATCATTAATGACAAAAAGGCAGGGGGCATGCTTATTGAGAATGTGCTGCGGGGCAACCAGTGGGCATATGCGGTAGTGGGGCTGGGTATGAATGTACTACAGCGTGAAATGCCGACAGATATACCTTTCTCCACCTCTTTAAGAATGGAGTCAGATGAGCAATTTGTTATATTTGATTTAGTGACCGGTATAAGGGAGCGCATTTTTACTTACCTGGATATAATGCCGGAACCCAACCGTATGCTAAGGCTTTACAACGAAATATTGTTCAAAAAAGATACCACCCAAAGGTTCAAAATAGGTAATGATGAGTTTATGGCCACCATTACAGGGGTTACCTATAATGGCCTGTTGCAGCTCAAACTCGACAACGGCTCCACTATCAACTACAGCTTCGGCGCTATAGAATGGATATGCGGCTAAGCCTGCAACAGCGTTATTATTTTTCATAGTTTAGGGGCGTAATGAACCTTTTCAGTAAAGAACATCGCACAACATGGGTGCACATAGTTATACTGGCAGCAGTTGTATTGCTCGCCTACAGCAAGGTATTTGGCGCAGGGTTCATGTCCTGGGACGATATAGATTATGTCTTCAATACTCCTGATATTACAGGCTTTACAGCAGCGCACTTCCAAAACTGGTGGACGGAATATTATATAGGCAACTATCAACCCCTGCCTATGATGAGTTATGCGCTGGACTATGCCATAGGAGGCGATGAGCCATTTATATACCACTTCACCAATATTATTTGGCATATACTGGATGTGATATTATTGTACGCCTCTATGCGGCGCATGCAGCACTGTGTGTATGTGGCGCTGTTTGTGGCACTTTTGTTTGCCCTGCACCCGGTTCAGACGGAGAGTGTATCGTGGATAGCAGCGAGGAACAAGGTAATGAACGGTTTTTTCTTCCTCATGGCCATGTATATCTACATTGGTTATGTGCTGGACCATAAAAACAGGAAGCTGATATGGATATACCTATGCGCAATTGCAGCCTATTTGTGCAAGTTAACGGCAGTTACCCTGCCTTTTGCATTATTAGCTATAGACATATGGATGCATCGCCCGTTGAAAGACAAGAAGGTTTGGCTGGAAAAACTGCCATTGGTGCTGCTGGCTATACCTGTAGGTATTATCAATCTGCAGGCACAGGCTGAAGTATCGTTCCTGAATACCCACCCTGAATTTAACTTCCTGCATACTGTCGTTTTTGCGGGGTATGCCTACGTGCAGTACATTATCAACCTGCTGGTGCCAGTTAAGTTATCAGTGTTGTACCCATATCCTACTGCTATCGGGGCTATACATATCATATACACAGTAATTGCAGCCGGCATTATTGCTTTGGGATTTATCGCATGGCGCCGGCAATGGTATGCTGTAGCAGGGGGTATATTATTTTATACTGTCAACATCGCTATTGTACTGCAGTTTGTACAGTTTGGCGAGGTGCTGATGGCGGACCGTTATCTGTACCTGGCATGTATTGGTATCTGGTACCCCATAGTTTATCATGTCTATCATTATTTTTCGCAAAATCAATACAGAAAGACAGTCACAGGTATTATTGCCCTTTCTGTTATCTGTACGGTATATGGCATCGCCACTTTTGCACGCAATGATATCTGGCTGTCAGAGCTCAATTTCTGGAAATCTGTAACAGATAAGTTCCCTGAATCTTCGGTAGCGCAGAGCAGCCTGGGTGGGGTGTATATGAAAGAAGGAGATAACGCGGAGGCTTTAAGGCATATTGATGAAGCCATAAGGCTGGATGCAGCTAATTACAAGGCATGGTATAATAAAGGAGTGCTGCTGTTGCGTAATGGCAATAAACAAGAAGCCCTTGCTGCTTTGAATAAAGCCATCAGCCTGAAAGATTATGCCAAGGCATTGTTTACACGCGCATTACTCTATCAGCAAACTGGCAATTGCGGGGCAGCATTACAGGATGTAGAAAAAGTATTAGGCCAGGAACCATCTAATGCACGCGCTCATTACATAAAAGCCGACTGTATAGAGCAGCAAGGTGATATAGAAACGGCTATGGCTGAATATTCAAAGGCTATTGTCATTGAGCCTATGGAGCCACTGTTCTACCTGCGTAGGGGGCTTATATTGGCACAACAAAACAAAAACAGGGAGGCAATCCGCGATATGAGCAGCGCCATTCAAATCAGGCCCGAGTATGCTGAAGCATGGTACTGGCGTGGTATGATAAAATACCGCTCAGGCGAAATGCCTTGCGATGACCTGAACCAGGCACGCAATCTTGGCTTGCCCGAAGCCACCGATGCATTGATGGAAATCTGCAATACGCACTAATACATTTCAGCCCAATTCTTCAATATCTGCAGCCCGTCGTCAGTACCGATACTTTCCGGGTGAAATTGTATGCCCGTACATGGATATTTTTCGTGTACTATGGCCATCACCACATTATCGTCGTCAGAGCTCGCCAGAACTTTCAGGCCGGTATTTTCCAATCCTTCAATAGCCAGTGAGTGATAACGCATGACCGTACAGGGAGACTGTATATTGCTGAACAAAGGGTGGTGGTTGTGAATGACATCGCTGGTTTTGCCATGCATAGGATAGGGTATATGCACTAACTGGCCGCCAAAGAACATGCCTATAGCCTGGTGGCCCAGGCATACGCCCAGTATGGGTATTTTATCGTGAAAGTGCCTGATGGCATCCATAGTAATACCTGCCTGCAA
>JACFNS010000077.1 GCA_019454705.1 Taibaiella sp.
GATGATGTACAGCTCGCTGGATACATCTACTATTACTCCTTTGCCAAAATGAGGGTGCTCCACCCTGGAGCCTATGCCTAATGTTGTTTCCATAATTCGAATATAGGGGAAAAATAAACTCAGTTAATAATTGCTTTCTTTGGTTTCCGTAAGCAGGCGCCTGGTATTCTCAATTGCCTTATCAGACTGCCAGCTACCGTGGCCGGGGATAATCATATTGATACCTGTTTTCTTAAACCGATTCTTCATTTTAGCAAGGCTTAAGGGCCAGGCGGCCATATCCGCATCTTCTATATTGCCAATGTCGGTACTGAAACCGCTCTTGATAAAACATCCCCCATACAGGAATTTCTTTGATGGTATATACAGTACAATATTATCGATAGTATGGCCGGCGCCTGGGTAGTAGGCTACTACTTCGATATTGCCGCAACGGAATGCGGTATCATCGTTGTAAAAGATGTGCTGCGGGCGTGGATAGTCCCGTTTTGCTGCTTCCTGTGCAGTGAGGTGGTGGCTGTACGTCGGGATGCCGTGCCGGTGCATAGTGGAAATACTGCCTATCCTGTCGGCATGGGCATGGGTAATAACTGATAGGATGATTTTCTTGTGCAGGCTATCTGTGATCCATGTTATCAGTTGCTCTGCCTGTACACTATCCCAGGGTGTATCAAAGAGCATGGCTTCATCTCCTGATACAACGACTACCGCATTGGCATCAACATTTTTGTAATTCCCCGCATCGCCGTAGGAGGTGTAGAGGTAGATATTGCTATCCACCTTAGTAGTATTGATGGAGTATTGGGCTGATGCACTTGTATGAAATGCTATACTGAATAACAGAGATATTATGGTCAGAATCAGGTGTTGTGTTTTCATAGAATCTAATTTTGTTGCTTCAATATTTGATAATGTGGCTAGTGAAGAGCCTCTTTTCGAAAACCTCGTACATCGTCCTGGTTTGTTTGTGTCCTGCAGGTAGTTCTATGCTTTTAAGAATTGATGTTATATGAGGGTATTTATTCCAAAACAACGGGTAGTATTTCCCATCCCCAATATAAGCAGGGGCAATCGCCAGAATATTCACGACCATTTTACCCTTGCCTTTATCGTAATCCCATTCTTCCAGTATTAATATCCTGTCGGTTGTGTCAGGGTATAATTCGGCAAAAATTACCTGGTTCAAAGTTGTCATCTGAACCTGTCGTATTGAGTCTTTAGGATTATGAAAGGCTTGAAGGCCTTCCTTTGTTTCCTTTATTAACCTGTTCGCAAGATCAGGGATAAGATGAGATTCCTGCATCTTAACCTCTCTCCAAACAAGAATCGGGTTGCCGTTATAGTTATTGTTAAGCTCTATTTTCTTTTTAGGTACAGGTATAGCATTATTGTTGTTGCTGAAAACTTGTGCTGAACATGGCAGGTATTGAAAGAAGAAGATTATAGGTAGAATATATTTCACGTTCGTCAAATTAATGGTCTCCAATACCGTCAAAAAAAAGTTCAGAAATTACAACATCGTCATACTTGTCACCTTGATATACATCTGCTATTTCAAATTTAAGAACCCAATCCTTTTCTCCCTCTGTTATTCCTAAAGGTTTATCCAGTTTGAAAGATTGAAGTGCCTTTGTATCATTTAATTCCAAAGTGAGGTAATACTCTCCATTGAAATACATTTTTATAGTTTTTACCCTTGAGTTTTCAAACCAGGCTTTATCTGATTTTACATGTCCATTTGCTATTCTGATTTCAGTTATCTGTGTGTTACCTGGTTGAAAATGATACTCGATATATTCACCTATACCATAGCCTTTAACGCCTTCTGCCCATACAGTCTTGTAGCTAAAATCGTGAATGTTAGCAGGTATGTAATCAGTTTTCCCAGCAGATTTTAGGGAAGATGATGCAGTTATTCTGTAAGGGCCTCCGGCACAATACCAGCTACATTCTGCTCCCATTGTTTCATAGACACTTCCATCGTACCCCAAGCCTTCTACAACTCCAAAAAGTGAATCCAATTCTTTTTTTTCAGAAGCTGATAAATCTTTTTTAGATAGTAATACTACGCGCTCGTAAATGGGTTCATATCTGTCTTCAAAGGTCAGAATATTGTGGATTTCGGGTTTGCATATTTTACGTTCCTGTGCTTGCAGAAACTGAGGAAGTAAAATCATAAGTATAGGTATCAATCTCATGGTTGAATTTTTAAACTGTTTCTATCTCTTCCACCAAATCTTTTTCCACCCGCAGGTTTTCAATAATGTCCTTCTGTCGCTCCGGAGTATTTTTGCCCATGTAGTAGCTCAGCAGTTCTTTGATGTCGTCTTTGCCCAGCAGCACAGGGTCTTTGCGCATATCATCGCCTATAAACTGTGCAAACTCTTCAGGGCTGATTTCACCCAGGCCTTTGAAGCGGGTTATCTCCGGTTTGCTGCCCAGTTCGGCTATGGCGTTGCGGCGTTCTTCATCGCTGTAGCAGTAGATGGTCTTTTGTTTGTTGCGCACACGGAATAATGGTGTCTGTAATATATACACATGGCCTCCCTTTACCAGGTCGGGGAAGAACTGGAGGAAGAAGGTCATAATGAGCAGGCGGATGTGCATACCATCTACATCGGCATCGGTGGCAATGATGATGTTGTTGTAACGCAGCCCTTCCATGCCTTCTTCAATATTCAGCGCGTGTTGCAGCAGGTTAAATTCTTCGTTCTCATACACCACCTTTTTGGTCAGGCCAAAACAGTTGAGCGGTTTACCCCGCAGGCTGAATACCGCCTGTGATTCCACATTGCGGCTTTTGGTGATGCTTCCGCTGGCAGAATCGCCCTCGGTAATGAAGATGGTACTTTCTTTTTGTTTGGCGATAAATTCTTCTTTATTCTTAGATGGCGGCTCGGCATTGAAATGTATGCGGCAGTCGCGCAGTTTTTTATTGTGCAGGTTGGCTTTTTTAGCGCGCTCGTTGGCCAGTTTTCGTATGCCCGACAGCTCTTTACGTTCACGTTCGCTCTGCTCAATGCGTTTCTTCAGCGCATCGGCGGTAGCAGGATTTTTGTGCAGGTAGTTGTCCAGTTCTTTCGACAGGAAATCGAGCACAAAAGACTTCATAGACGGCCCGCCCTCTGATACGTATTGAGAGCCCAGCTTAGTTTTTGTCTGCGACTCAAACACCGGCTCCTGTACACGCACTGATACCGCAGCGCTGATGCTCTGGCGTATATCGGTAGCATCGTAATCTTTTTTGTAGAAGTCACGAATGACTTTTACAAAAGCCTCGCGGAAGGCAGCCTGGTGTGTACCGCCCTGCGTGGTATGCTGCCCGTTGACGAATGAATATATATCCTCTCCGTAATCGTTGGTATGCGTGATGGCCACTTCTATATCATCACCCTTCAGGTGGATAATGGGGTAGCGGTTGGTTTCAGTATTGGTCTTGTTCTCCAACAGGTCGAGCAAGCCGTTTTTAGACACATATACCCGGTTGTTGAACTTGATTTGCAGCCCGGCGTTCAGGTAGCAATAGTTCCATATCTGGTTTTCTATGTATTCGTTCAGAAAATGGTAATGCTTAAAAACCGTATCGTCGGGGATGAAGGTAACCAGCGTACCGTTGGGCTCGTCCGTTTTCTGCTCCTTATGTTCCTTGCTAAGTATGCCCTTTTCAAATTCCGCTTCTTTCATTTTCCCGTCGCGGAAGGCAGCTACTTTAAAATAGTTACTCAGGGCGTTTACGGCTTTGGTACCCACACCGTTCAGCCCTACCGACTTCTGGAAGGCCTTGCTGTCGTACTTGGCGCCCGTATTTATCTTGCTCACCACGTCCACCACCTTGCCCAGGGGTATGCCCCGGCCATAGTCGCGTATGGTTACCACACCTTTGTCAATATTTATCTCCACGCGCTTACCAAAGCCCATGGTATATTCATCTATACAGTTGTCTATCACCTCCTTCAGCAGTATATATATTCCATCGTCGGGGCTGCTGCCGTCGCCCAGCTTGCCTATGTACATACCCGGGCGCAGGCGGATGTGCTCGCGCCAGTCGAGGGATTTGATACTGTCTTCCGTGTATAAATTGTTATTCTCTGCCATATGCTATGCCAAAAGTAAAGCGTAAAAAAATGAAATGAAAAGATGATTTTTTGTTAAGTAATGCAGGTTTTAGGTTAGCTGGGGGGTTAATACGTGTTTTCTTTAAGTGATTGGTATTCAGTATTATGTGTTTTATTTTGTTAGCTTTTGTTAAGTAAAACACAATAGTACTCAGAGTTAACAATTTGCACAAAAAAGCCCCGTGTGTGGCGGGGCGGTTAAGTTGTGTTTCGTTGTTATGTACGTTTCGGGTGTCCGGTATTTGGTTATTTTTAGGGTGTGGGTTCATGGTGAGGTTGTATTTTATTAGTATCCCGCACCAGCGGGACTTTCATAAATTATTCAAATTTACTACAGCAAAAATACTTAAAAAATGTTATTTAAGCAAATTGTATGGTTTCTATCTTCCCCCAGATAACAATGGTCAGTGACTACGCCGAACATATTGGAGGCAACTCCTGGCACACTGTATGTACATAAATTTAAATGACTTTAATACCTTTGCGAAGCATTTCTGAAACATGTACAGGAAGGATTTCTGCGAAATAAACCTGTTGAAAAACATGATAGCTACGAAAAAATCGTGGCCTGATGTTATAATTAACACCATTACCCCAAGAGAATACAGGGATGATATAAAAGGTACACTTACCATTTTCAGCAATATCAGGGGACAGGCTTATTATGGAGCAGATAACCAGAGAGAACAAGTAGGGGAGGATACTTACTTTATCAGCAACGAACATCAATTGTACAGTATTGACATACGCCGGCAGACGGAAACTTTTAATATTCATTTTTCCACCGCTATGCTTCATGAGCTGCTGCCCACACTCACCCTGAACACTGAGAGCCTGCTGGACAATGCAGGCACATCCGCTGTACAACCATATTACTTTTACAACAGGCAGTATTGGAAGGATAATTATTTCAGGAAAACGGTATCATTATTACAATCAGGATATTTATCGGGCAGGCTGGATGGATTGATGACAGAAGAGGTGTTGGCCAGCTTGCTACAGCATATATTATCCGGGCAAAATGATTTTTTCAGAAGAATCGATACATTGCCTGTTGTTAAAGCAGCTACACGGGATGAAGTGCTGGCGAGGTTATCAAGTGCTGTTGACTATATATACCAGCAGTATTATACAGCAATATCGCTGGACGAACTGGCAACTGTGGCGTGTATGTCCAAGTTCCATTTTCTGCGCATGTTCAAACAGGTACAGGGGCAAACGCCTTACCAGTTTATTGCTGCAATAAGATTGGATAAAGCGAAACAGCTATTGTCTGACAGTGAGCTGACTGTGACTGATATCGCACTATTGGTAGGGTATGAAGACATTGCTACATTTTGTAGGGCGTTTAAGCGGAGGTATAATACATGGCCCATGTCGTACCGGCTAGCCAGCCAATAAATAGCAATAATTGTCAACGCTGAATTTCGAGGGGGCGCTAATATTGCCGTAAAAAAACAGATATGTTACAAGCGGGGCATTATACATTACTTCTTGTTATACTGATTGCTATTGGTTGGGCGATGAACAAAGCTGCTATTAACGCAGTGTACACATCCGAACGACGAACTAAGTTTGTACTTGGTTACACTGTTTTCATGGCGTTATGGATAGGTTATGTATCGATATTGGCGGCTACGGGTTTCCTGGCAGATTTCAGCCTGCCGCCTAAGCTTGTATTGTTTGTGGTATTGCCTGCATTCGCCATCATCGCATGGTTCTTTACTGCCAAAAGGTTCAGGGACGTTATTGATGGGTTTCCCATTGCTTTTACGGTGTATTACCAATCGTTCAGGATAGTGGTGGAATTGCTGATACTTGGCTTGTACAAAGAAGGGATGGGGCCTGAACTAATGACTTTTGAAGGCAGGAATTTTGATATACTGGCAGGGCTTTCTGCACCCATTATCGGCTACCTGGCGTATAACAGGAAGGTATTATCGCACAAGGCAGTGATAGTATGGAATATCTGCTGCCTGCTGTTGCTGGCCAATATTGTGTTCATCTTTATCAGCCTGATAGTGCGGCCGCAGCTATGGGGTTATGACGGTATTCCCATCAGCCTTGATTTTCCACGACTACCTTATGTGTATATAGCCGCAGCTTTTATGCCTACTGCGGTGTTCATGCACGTATTCTCCATCAGGAAATCGCTGAAGGCGATGCGGGGTGGGTAGCCTCTTAAACAGGGACATTAGTATAATAGCACTTTATGTCTTTTCAGAAGATTAAGCGTAAGTTATTGAAACCGGTAATACTGCGGTTGCTTTGTTGAGCAGCCGCTTTTTGTAACCAATGCGTTCCACATAAAAAAGAGGGTGCAAAAGCACCCCCTGTCTATGCTAAATAATAGGGGTTTTGTTATTTCTTCATGCGGAATTTACCATCCGTGATTTTTTTCGTGTCTTTGGTTTCTTCGCTGTAACCATCAAAGCTGAAAGTCCCTTCAACAATGCTGCCATCGTCTTTGGTGATGGTGAATGTGCCGGTAGTGGTGCTGCCCGGTGTTTCGGCCTTCCATGCTGAGTAATTGCTTGTGGCTACGCTGCCGGTCATGTAGCGGGCATAACTGTTGGTGCCGCCTGTGCCTACCGTATAAGTGCCGGCGCCATTGTAGTTGTACAGGTTGATGAGGAATACACCGGATGTAACAGGGCTAAGCGCAGCCTGTATAGTGAGCAAACCCTGGTGGGAGGAGGTGATGGAAGTGTTGGTGCTCTGCATATCGGCCGACCAATCTGCCCCATCAATTTTAGCTGTGAAGTAGAAGTTGGTGTCAGTAGTGTTGTTATTATTGTTGTTGTTGGGCTGCGGGTCTGATGTTTTGGAGCAGGATATGGCTGCTGCTGTTACCAGCAACAATGTAAGCCATGTGTATATTTTTTTCATAAGCTGTGTGTATTTGTTGAGGTATAAAAGTACTGTCTTGCATTTCCTTGTGGTATTCGTACTGGTGGGTATATGTTAGTAAAATTTAATAAGATATGCCTGAGTGAAAAAGGATAGCTGTTAAGCTATCCTTTTTCTGAGTAGTCCGACCTGGACTCGAACCCGTGATATTTGACTTTCTCTAATTTTTCTATTCATCAATACAGGCGTACATAAACTAAGATTGACAGCGATTGCAGTAGATAAAAGAAATTAAGATTAGTAAAGACGAGAAAAAATAAATAGTCCCCCAATTAGTCCCCATTGATTATCGGGGGACTATTTTCCGTATTTTTACATTGTTCAACATTGCAAATTTTTTATGAGAGTTACATTCTACCTGAAAGACAGTAAGGCGAAACGGGACACGCCTATATATGCCCGTATTTCCCTGAATGGCAAGCCATTTTTAAAATATTCCCTCCAGCAGTCAATTGAGCCGAAGCACTGGAATCAGAAAGAGCAGGAGGCAAGGAGAACCCTTACAGGTTATTCCAGCTTCAACCACCTATTGAGGAGCAGGGCGGCAGACATGGAAGATGTATATAGGAACTATGTTATTTTAAAGAAGAGTGAACCAACAAAAGCGACATTAAAGCAACTGCTGGATGAGAGAATAAAGCCTGAGGCAATAGACAAAGAAGACAAAGGTGGCTTTTTTGCTTTTTACAATAAGTTTATTGAACAAACTGAAAAAGGTGTAAGGCTAAACCATAGAGGGAAAGTAATGGCTAAAGGTACTATCAAGAGTTACAAAAACACTTTGAGATACCTGCATTCGTATCAGGGTACGGTAAAGCGGCCTGTGGATTTTGACACCATAGATATGGAGTTTTATTCCAGTTTTCGAGAATATTTGTCTAAGAAGTGTATGCAGGGAACAAACTCAGTGGATAAGCATATAAAGACAATAATAACAATATTGAACGATGCCACAGAAAGAGGTATTAATAAGAATCTTGCATTTAGGAGTAAAGGGTTTAAGCGAGTTACTGAAAGGGTGGATAGTATATATTTAACAGAAGCTGAAATACAATTGCTGGCAGATATAGACCTGAAAGGCAGGAAAGGGCATGAGCAGGTGCGTGACTTATTCATTGTAGGTTGTCACACTGGTTTAAGGTTTTCTGATTTGAGCAGGGTAAAGGCTGAACATATTAAGGATGGCTATATAGAGATAACACAACAAAAGACTGGTGAACCAGTAGTAATACCAGTGCATCCTCAGGTTGAAATAATACTAATAAAATATAACGGTGAATTACCTCCAGCAATCACAAACCAAAAAACCAACCAATACCTGAAAGAGATTGCAAAAGGTATTCCAGCTTTTAAGGAGAAGCTTAGTAAAAGTTTTACAAAAGGAGGTGCGGGTATTAATCAAAACCTTGAAAAATGGAGGTTAATAAGCTCACACACGGCAAGGCGTTCATTTGCTACTAACAACTACCTGAATGGAGTTCCTGCTATTACTATAATGGCAATAACCGGACATAAAACAGAAAGAGCGTTTATGAATTACATTAAGGTTACACCAAGGGAACATGCTAAAATCATTGCTTTAAGCTGGCGACAAAATTCGGCTAAACAGGCATGATGATATATTAGTGAAAAATATTTGCCAAAAAGTTTTTTATTTGTTGTACTCTAATAGCTTTATTATCTTAATTTATCGAG
>JACFNS010000078.1 GCA_019454705.1 Taibaiella sp.
TTTATTACAATGGGCGCACCTTCTTCCAGGTAAAGACAAATACGGATATCCCGGTTACCGCAGTGTCAGTATCAGGAGATAAAAAGATTGTTGGTTTCGGAAATGGTCAAGTGGGGATATGGGATGATGTCACGTTCAGGATGAAAAAGTTGACAGGCGTTGTGCCATCCGAGGCCATATCGGCTATACAAGTGTTGGCGGATAATGTATGGATACTCGCTACAGTGGGGCAGGGCCTGTACTTGGCAGATCATGGCTATTGCACGCAATACGCCATGGCCAATGGCCTTAGCGATGATTACGTGTACACGATTACTTCTCCCGCAAAAAATATACTGCTGGCCGCTACCGACCAGGGTATCAATGAGTTGATTTTTAAAGATGGTAAGCTGTCTGTAAAATATTATACCACTGCTAATGAGCTACCCGATAATATCGTGAGGGTAATAAGGCCGATGCAGCACAAACACTGGAGTTGGCTGGGCACACACCAGGGCGGCATTGCTTTATATTGCAGCAAGACCAAGCAGACATGGACGCCTGCTGCTGACCTGCCCTGGCAATGGGGACAGGTAAATGATATATTGCCCATTTGTGATGACAGGGCATGGGTATGTACGCAAAGCGGGTACCTGCTGAAAGTATACCTGGAACACGAAGAAAAAATCAGGATAGAAGCTATCGAATACCCCCGGCAGAGATTGTACAAGCTATTAATGGATGGTACGGGTAATATCTGGTGTGCTACCAACACGGGCCTTAAGATGATTGCGGCTGAATATGTGTCCGCCATGCCGTTGCAGGCCCCTTTTGCTTTGCAGGAAGTAACGGCTATGGTATGTGATAAGGACTCGGAATTGTGGGTGGCGCAGAAGGAAAAACTGTATAGCCTCTCGCTTAATACTGTAGGGGCGCAGCTGCAGCTCAGGTATATCTCGTCTGCCCCGGTCACACACTTGTACTGCGATGATAATGATGTGTTGTGGGTGGGCACATTTGGTGACGGATTGTGGGTGAGCGCCGACCATAAAACCTTCAGGAAAATAACCGGTATTCATCCGTTGGAGAAGGAAAGTGTGTTGGATATATCAGGCATTGATGACAGGTTGTGGGTAGCAGGGCTCAACGGCGTAGAGGAACTGAAAGTAGATGACGGCCCCCGTCTATCGCTAGTGAAGTTGCACAACAAAAACACCGGCATCGGTAGCGACTATGTGTACGAAATATACCACGACCGCAATAAGAATACGTGGATGGCTACCGACGGCGCAGGCGTATGCAGGTACAGCAATGGTAAATACACGCTGTGGGACAGCACATCGGGTATGGTAAGTAACGTGGCCTACAATATTACAGAAGATGCCGCAGGCAGGGTATGGGCCAGTACTTTTAACAAGGGCTTGCTGGTGTTTAACGGGGTAAGGTGGGAAGCGCTTGATAATAATAATGGTTTACAAAGTTTAAGAATATCAGCTATTACACCTACAGTTAATGGGTCTATGCTGATAGTGCATGCCAAAGGGATAGAAGAATGGCAAAAACCCAGCCGTATGCTACGCCATTTCGAACGAAGGCTGGGTATTGGTATAGATAGTGTTTCCTCCACACTCAACCTGGCAGCTACAGATACTGCGGGCATTGTGTATATACCTTACCAGGATGGCTTAGCTTGTTTTGAACGTTACAGCTATCCAGTCAGCATCACACCTTCAGTCAGAATTACGTCATTGAATACATTCTACCGGGAAACACACCTGGAGAGAGCGCATTTCAAATACGAAGAAAACCACATCACCTTTAAATTTGATGGAATTAACTTCGCCAATCCTGAGCAGTTGTTTTACAGGTACAAGCTGACAGGTTACAACGATGAATGGATATATACCCGGGATGAGGCAGTAACATTCCCACAACTGCCCAGTGGTAAATATAAATTTGTGGTGCAGGTATCTATGAACAATCTCTTTACCGGCTATGGAGAGGCGCAACACAGTTTTGCCATAGGAAGGCCGTTTTGGCTGCAATGGTGGTTTATCTTAATTACTGTGGTGTTTGTCTGGGCTGTTTCGTTTACGTATATCCGCATAAGGGAACGCAATCTGCGCAAGCTATCAGCCCTGCAACGGGAGCGGATGATGTTTGAGTACGAACATCTGCGCAGCCAGGTAAACCCCCATTTCCTGTTCAATAGTCTCAATACACTCACAGGCCTGATAGAAGATGATAGAGAAATAGCCATGAAGTACACAACACAGTTGTCCGATTTGTATCGGAACATGCTGTCGCACAAAGACAAAGACCTCATAAGCCTGGCCGAAGAATGGGAAATACTGGAAAATTATATCTACATCCAGAAAAGCCGTTTTGGCGATGCTTTGCAATTAATAATTGACATTCCGGAAAAACTTAAAAAAACCAAAAAAGTAGTGCCAATGGCCTTACAACTGCTGTTGGAAAATGCCATTAAACATAATATTGTATCCCGGGCAAAACCCCTGGTTGTAAAATTTGTGGCTGTAGAAGAACAACTTACGGTGAGCAACAGCTACCAGCCCAAAATAAGTAAAGAAAAAGGTGCAGGACTGGGCCTGGCCAACATCAGGAAACGTTATGGCCTGTACACAAAACGCCCCGTTGTTACATTTATGAAAGACGAAGAATTTACTGTAATAATACCACTGATATGAAAGTTGTAATAATTGAAGACGAATTGCCGGCATACAAACGATTGGTGAAGCTGCTGGGTGAATTAATGCCTGAGGCAGAGGTGGCCGCACATCACGACAGTGTCAGTACAGCTAAACTATGGTTTGAAGAGAACGATATGCCTGCCATTGTGTTTATGGATATTCACCTGGCCGATGGTTCCGCTTTCGACTTGCTGAAACAGATAAAGATCGACGCCCCGATTATTTTTACTACTGCTTACGACCAATATGCCATTGAAGCGTTTAAGGCATCGGGTGTGGGGTATTTACTAAAACCGATAAAATCTGAAGATCTGGAAGAAGCGCTGGATAAACTGAACGACCTGAAAAAAATGTTCAGCACACCGGAGGATAACCAGGCTAAGTTGCTGGAAGTGCTGAAGCAACCGGAATATAAAAAGCGTTTTATGATACGTTTTGGCGATAATATTAAAACGATTTCGGTAGAGGATATAGCTTACTTCTTTAGTGAAAATAAAGGCACGTTCGCCAAAATGTTTGAAGACCGCACATACCCCATAGATAATAACCTGGACGCATTGGAACAGATGTTGGACCCGGAGCGTTTTTTTCGTATCAATAGGCAGTATATCATATCTCTGAAGGCTATAAAAGAGATGAAAACATACAGCAAAGCGCGGGTGTTGGTGAAGTTGCAGCCTGAAGTGAAAGAGCCCCCATTGGTCAGTTCTGAGCGGAGTGCGGGTTTTAAGCTATGGCTGGCTGGCGAATTATAAAAAATACGGGCAAATACGGGTTCATCCTGCCTATATACCGCTTCGTCACAATTGAGTCATATAATAAAGATGCTATTAATACTTTTACCTTGCTGAATACAGTAAACTTTTATGCTTATGAAAAAAGGGAAAATCATCTTGTTGATATTGCTGGCCGGCGTATTGGTGGGCGGAGCAGTAGGACTGTATATGTGGAACAAACCGCACCAGCAGATAGAAGACGTCAAAGGTACCGAGGTTTCGGTAACCGAACTGTCTGCAGCATTCAGTGCAGACGAAACCAAAGCCAACGAACAGTACCTTAACAAAGCGCTGTTGGTAAAAGGTATTGTAACCGAAAAACAACAGAACCAGGACGGCGGGATGGTAATCATATTGTCCGGCGATGATCCCATGGCTACGGTGCAATGCACCATGAGGGATAAGGATGTAACTGCTGATGTAGGCGATATGGTTAAAGTGAAGGGAATGTGTACCGGCAGCAGCTTGTTTGGTGTATTGCTGAGCGGTTGTGTAATGGTAAAATAATACAGTAGACAAAACAAACAAACAACAATAAATGTATGAGAGTGCTGATGAAACCAATGGTTATTTTATTTGCATGTACGTTAACAATGGCAGCTTGCAGTCATAAGGGGAATACACCCGCACCTGCTACAACAAGTGCAGGTAATAACGGGAACAATAATGGTGGAAATAACGGGGGGGGTAATACCACTGTGGATACGGGTATCTGCTTTACCAGGGATATATTACCCATATTCGTGTCCAACTGTGCTATTCCTGGCTGCCATGATGCTGTTACCAGGTCAGAAGGTTTCCAGTTTACAGACTATAATTCCATAGTGGCTAAAGAATTTGTAGCGGGTAATGCAGATGCAACAGAACTATATCAGAAAATAACAGAAGACAATTCTGATAAAATAATGCCGCCACCGCCTAACAGCCCGCTTACACCAGCACAGATTGCATTGATACGCAGGTGGATAAATGAAGGTGCGAAAAACACAACGAATTGCGGGTCGCCTTGCGATACGAATAAATTTACATATGCAGCGGACATCCAGCCGATATTCGATAAATACTGTAAGGGGTGCCATAGCGGTGCCTCTGCACAGAAGGGAATAATGCTGGATACTTATGCAGGTGCGTCAGCTACTGCCAACGGTGGCAGGCTGCTGGGTGCTATCAGGCACGAAGCAGGTTTTGTTGCAATGCCTTACGGTAGTAATAAACTGACGGATTGTGATATAAGGAAAATAGAGAAATGGGTAAGTGCGGGTGCACAGAATAATTAAGAGAACTGTAAAAAATATTATTGAACTATTTAACATATTTTTATTAGCAACATTATATCTTATGAGAAAACTGGTATTTCCGTTAGCCTTGTTATTCCTGGTGGGCTGTTACAACGACAAAGAAAGTGAATTGTATCCTTCACCATCTACCGGCGGGGGCGGTTGCGATACAGCAAATATGACCTTTGCTAAAGTACAACCGATATTTAATCAAAGCTGTGCCCTGGCGGGCTGTCACGATGCTGCCACCAAGTCTTTTAACCACGATTTGAGCAATTACAACGGCATTGTTACATCGGTAAACAGTGGCAGGTTATTGGGGGCAATAAAGCACGAAACCGGTTACCTGCAAATGCCCAAGGGCATGACAAAACTGGACGCCTGCAAAATATCGCAGATTACTGCATGGGTAAATGCAGGCATGCCCCAGTAAATCAGGTATAATTTTTGAAACGTATTTAAAGTATAAATAAGACAGGTATGAAAAAGTTGATATTAGCGGCAGTGTTGGTATGTGGTATGACAACTGCCTATGCGCAAAAGTATATGACCCGTACGGGTAAGGTAACCTTCTTCTCGTCTACGCCGCTTGAAAACATAGAAGCGTTTAACAACGAAACGGCTGCGGTATTAGATGCTGCAACGGGCGATTTTGTATTCCAGGTGCCCATTAAGAGTTTTCGCTTTGAAAAAGCCCTGATGCAGGAGCATTTTAATGAAAACTATATGGAAAGTGGAAAATATCCAAAAGCTGAATACAAAGGCAAAGTAACTGACCTGGATAAAGTTAACTTTAGCAAGAACGGCACTTATAATGTTACTACCAAAGGCAAGTTAACAATACATGGCGTGGCCCGGGATGTTACCTTACCTGCAGCAGTTACCGTAAAAGATAAAACTGTAATGGTAAACAGTGAATTTAAAGTAAAGCCGCAGGATCACGATATAAAAATTCCCGGGCTTGTAGAAAATAAGATAGCCAAAGAAATAGAGGTGACTGTAAATAGCATTTTAGAAAAAAAATAACCAATTTTAAATCATAATACACACATTATGCGCGTTTCTTATGTTCTTTTATTGGCGGTTTCAATATTAACTGCTGGCAACCTGTATGCACAGGATGATAAGTTGAAACAAAAAGCCAATGATGAGGATGATGCCAACCTGATGGAACTGCTGGACGAAAACGAACCGGCCAAAAAGACCTACGCAACAGCCACTTTCAAAACCACCCGTTTGGTAACAGGCCATAGCATTGAAAATACCGGTAAGGGTGTACTCGACTTTCGTGTCAACCACCGGTTTGGTGCGCTTAACGCAGGCACATCAACTTTCTTTGGGCTGGACGACGCCAACACACGCATAGGCTTTGACTATGGTATTACCGATTGGCTGATGGTAGGTTTTGGACGTAACTCTTTTATGAAAGAGTATGATGGCTTTTTGAAAGTAAAGCTGCTGCGCCAGGTAGAAGAGGGGAAAGGTAGCCCGCTCAGCCTTAGCTATATGGGGGCTATGAGTGTCCAGTCTTTACCGGCACCTGTGCTGCCGGGCGGCCAGGAATATTATTTCAGCAACAGGTTGTATTATATGAACCAACTGTTAATAGCACGCAAGTTCAACGAATGGTTGTCATTGCAGTTGATGCCCACACATATACACTACAACCTGGTGCCTACTACCGCTGAGCCCAACGACCTGGTTGCTATGGGTATTGGAGGCAGGATAAAACTCTCTAACCGCGTTACACTAAACGGCGAATACTACTACCGAATTCCGGGTACGGAGCAGTTAGGATACAGGAATGTGCTCTCTGTAGGTGTTGATATCGAAACCGGTGGGCACGTATTCCAGCTCATGCTGAGTAACTCGCGGGCTATGACGGAGCGGGCATACATCGGCCAAACGCCCGGCGAATGGAGGTTTGATAAACTGGGTGCCATACACTTAGGGTTTAATATATCCAGGGTATTCACCATAGTACGCCCCAAAGAATTTAAAGGTTCCCGCAACCGTATCTATTAGCAGCTTATTATTGTAGCAACATAAAAGCGCCGCTAACAAACTGTTAGCGGCGCTTAGTTTTTACCGGTAGATAACAAACTTTTCACTCCGGTTGGTCTCCTTCCCATTTAGCTGCAAAATGTAGTTCCCCGCCGGCAACTCCTGAACAGGTATTGTCCTTAAATAAACGCCATTCGATTCATCCGCCCATCTGCGTAGCAGGCGGCCATGCATATCATATATTACAGCTTCCAGTTTGCCTGCAGGCATTTCTTCCGCCTGTGCAGTAATGAAGTCCGAGGCCGGCGAAGGAAATATGGTCACACCGGATTTCATTGTGTTGATTGTACTTACATCCTGCGGCCAGTGCGCCTCATATTCGAGTGTTACCTTCTGCGACGGGCCGAATAAGGAATCAGCCCCAAGCTCCCATGCCTGCGATGAATCATTCCAATGTGTTACCTCGTAGTCGCTTATCAGCCCGAAGGAGTTATATCCGTATTGCTTTCTCGCCACCTTCACTAAACCTGTATTCAGGCCATGCTTATAGAAGTCAAAGTGTATCACATCTTCAACTCTGTTATTATCATTGTCGTAGGAGATGTCGATAGCATATAGCAGTTCCAATCCCTGGGCGTTTATTTCCCGGTACTCCTGCCTTATCACACGGTTGCCGGTGTTATAGCTATAATCAAACGCATTCAGGGTATCCCACGCCGAGTTCTGGAAATCGTAGGTAAGCGTTGTACTATTTGTTACCAGTCCCCCGGCGTTATAGCCAAACACTGTTTTGTCAAGCCTGGGCTGCGTATGAAAGGAGTTTACCTCTGACACCTGGTTACTGCTATTGTATGAGTAAGTATAAACGATGATGTTCCCGCTGTTGTATGTCAAAGTCAGCGAGTCAACAAGATTGTTGCTATTGACTACGTAGTGATAGCCAACAGTATCTGTCCAACCGCCGCCGGCTCCGTAGCGCCGGCTTTTCAGCAAATTGTTCTGATAAGTAAACTGGTTGATTCTCCTTATTTCCCACTTGTTAGTAGCTGGCACGTACTCCTCATTTGTGTATTTGGTAACATGACCGTTAGATATTTCCTGTTTGTTTCTGTAGTGCGCCATAGGGCTGGGTACCAGGTGGCATTGGTACCTTACCAGGCTATCATATTGTAGCTCATCAACAGGTAGCAGGTGAGGAGCAGTGGGGTTGCTGGCAAATTTAATCCATGGAACACCGGGCGTGCCAGACTGGTCATTGCCAAAGGCTTCGAAGAAATGCTCATTCTCCAGGTAGCCCTTGCGATTACCACTGTAGTGGAACACTGTAGAGTCCCAGGTTACCAATCCGTTGGATGCAATATCGAATCTTTTTGCGACTACTTGTTTTAACCTTACCGGTGTCTGTGCTTGTACGATATTAAGCAGCGATAGAGAAAGGGCGGCTAATAAAATTAGGGATTTCATAAGGAGGTGTTTTAGAAGTTCGCGATGTTTAGTTAAAGTTAGCGATTCTTTTGCTCGTCATAACACCCATCAACAACTCTGACGGGATTTTGCTTTCCTGTGACAAAAACAAACCCCGGCCATATAGCCGGGGTTTTCGTTATGCATTTTACTGAAGTATTACACCAGTGTATTCAGCACTTCGTTCATATTACGTACTGCTTCCGCAGATGCATTGAATTTAGCTTGTTCAGCGTCGTCCAGTTTGTAGTCAATGATTTTTTCCCAGCCATTCTTGCCTATTACTACGGGTACGCCCAGGCATATATCTTTTTGGCCATATTCACCTTCCAGGTACACGCAGCAGGGGAACACTTTTTTCTCGTCGCGGATGATGCTCTCTACCAGTGCTGCTCCTGCGGCACCGGGTGCGTACCATGCTGATGTTCCCAGCAGTTTTGTCAGCGTAGCGCCGCCCACCATGGTAGCTG
>JACFNS010000079.1:0-3664 GCA_019454705.1 Taibaiella sp.
TCTGCCTGTCACATCCGAATATGAAATGTCCTGAAAAAGGTAAAATATATTCCATCAACCAGGGGAATACCTGCAAGTATGACGACGGCATGAAGGCTTTCCTGGATTACTGCATGGAAGACAATAAGGAAGAAGGCCGGCCTTATTCGCACCGTTACATAGGTTCTATGGTGGCAGATATGCATCGTACGCTGATTAAAGGAGGCATATTCATATACCCGGCTGATAAAAAAAATGCAAACGGTAAGCTGCGCCTGCAATACGAATGCAACCCCATGAGCTTCCTGATGGAAGCTGCAGGTGGTGTAGCCACTACGAGCAAAGAAAGGATACTGGATGTGCAGCCTACCGAACTGCACCAGCGCGTGCCTATCTTCATAGGCTCTAAAAACCTGGTAGAAAAGGCTATGGGTTTTGTAAAGGGTGAAGTGACTGCATAAAGAAGATTGATTTTATTATTAAAGCCCCGTATCATGCGGAGCTTTTTTGTGAACATACTTGTTCAACCCAGATATTATTTAGATATTTGCCTAAATACCTAAATAATGAATAACCTCTTTAAGGCGCTGAACGACCAGACAAGGCGGGAGATACTGGAGCTCTTGAAAGAGCGTGATCTGACAGCCGGCGAAATAGCTAACCACTTTGATATATCCAAACCCAGCATATCGCACCACCTGGACCTGCTGAAGCAGGCAGGACTAATTGACGCCAGCAAGAGCGGGCAATTTATTACCTACAGGCTTAACACAACAGTGGTAGACGAGATACTGAAATGGGTACTGCAATTCAAAACTGACAATGACTTAAAAAAAATTAAAGCTCATGGACTCAGGAAATCCATTTAAACATTGGCTGGCCGGCATACTTGCAGTAATACCCATAGCTTACCTGCTCGTGCAATGGAATACCATACCTGCGAGAGTAGCCCTGCACTTTGGCCCGGATGGCAAACCCGACAGGTATGGGGGTAAACCAGAATTGCTGGTGAGTATCGTTATGATGACTATTATTGGGTTACTCTGTTATGCCCTTGTCACCAATGCACATAAGCTGGACAAAAAGAAATTTAAAGATGGTAAGCCACCCATTTTTGATACGATAGCACTGGCCACCATGACGCTCATATCAGTACTGAGCCTGGCAATTGTTATCAACAGTATCCACCCTGACATAGTACTGCTGGGCAAGGTGGTGATGCCTGCTATCGGCCTGTTCTTCGTGTTCATGGGCAATGTCATGTACAATATCCGGCCCAACAGCTTTGTGGGTGTGCGTGTACCCTGGACTCTTAAAGACGAAGACAATTGGAAGAAGACCCACCGTGTATCTGCCAGGCTGTTCTTCGTAGGTGGGCTGTTGATTACCTTAGTGGCACTGTTCTTTGACACCCGGGTGGCTTCAATGTTCACGACCGGAGTGTCATTAGTTATCGCTTTGGCATCTGTACTCTATTCCTATTTATATTATAAAAACAATAAAAAAGCTAACATACAATAATGAAAAAGTTCTTAACAGCAGCCACCATTCTATGGACTGTGTCTTCTGCATCAGCTCAGAACAATTTTGACGGAACATGGGCAGGTGCACTAAGCGGTGTACAAAACCTGCGCATGGGGTTCAATGTATCAGGGCATAAAGAAGCAAAGCCTGTAGCCACAATGGACGTGCCCGCACAGGGGGCAAAAGACCTGCCTTGTGATACCGTAATTATTGACGGCGACAGCATACACATAAAGGTGGTGAAAATAAACGGCCGCTACGATGGCAAACTGGCTGAGGTAAACCGCATTGACGGACAATGGACACAGAATGGCATGTCGTTGCCCCTTAACCTGGACAGGCGGGAAGGCAGAGTGGAGCTTAATCGCCCGCAAACGCCTAAAGGCCCGTACTCATACAACAGTGAAGATGTACTCTTCTACAACGAGAACAAGAGCATAGAATACGGCGCCACCATAACTACTCCCCGTGAGGATAAGCAGCACCCTGCACTGATACTTATATCCGGTTCAGGGCCGCAAAACAGGGATGAAGAACTGTTTCAACATAAACCTTTCGCTGTAGTAGCCGACCATCTAACCAAAGAGGGCTATGTAGTATTGCGGGTAGATGACCGTGGCGTAGGAAAGACTACGGGCGACCGCAGCAAAGCTACTTCAGAAGACTTTGCTGATGACGTAATGGCTGCTATCCAATACCTGAAGAAAAGGAAAGAAGTAGACAAGAAGAAAATAGGCCTGTATGGACATAGCGAAGGCGGACTGATAGCACAACTGGTGGCATCGCGCAGCAAAGACATAGATTTCATTATACTGATGGCTGGCCCCGGCGTACAAATAATACAGGCGATGGCAGAGCAGAATGCAGCATTGATGAAAACCATGAGACTGTCAGAAGAAAAGGCGAATCAATATGCGGAATTGTACACCACTATAATGAAAAAGCTGACAACAGCTGCTGACCGCGATGCTGCTGACCGTGGTGTAAACAATGCGCTGAATGTATGGATAGCAAAAACGGATAAAACAACCGTACAGGCTACAACTGGCATCACTGACGAAGACTCCAGGGAAAAGTTTGCTTATGAGTTTATCAAGCTATATGACAATAAGTGGATGATGTACTTTATGCAATACGACCCCAAACCCGTATTAGAGAAACTGGACTGCAAAGTGCTGGCGCTGAATGGCGACAAAGACATACAAGTCATCAGCCGAACCAACCTGGAAGGCATCAACAAAGCGCTGACCAACAGCAAATCGAAAGTATTCGAAGTACGGGAAGTAGAGGGGGTGAACCACCTATTCCAGGAATGTAATACCTGCACAGTGCAGGAATACGGGCAACTGGAACAAACCATCAAGCCCGAAGTGCTGGATATAGTAACTACCTGGCTGAACCAGAATGTAAAGTAAACTTACAAAGTTTTTAAGTACTCAATCACGGCTGCTCTTTCGCTTTGTGTCAACGCATCGCCAAAGTAGTGGCCGTGATTGCCATAGCCGGGCAATGTAGTATTATATACCCTGCGGCGTTCGGGTTGCTTTTCTTCCCGGTATTCCCACCCAAGCGATTGATAATTGTACACGCGGTTCTTGAAATCACGGCTCCAGTATTTTGGCCTCATTTTGCTGTTGAGCATGGCTTCAACAGTGGGTACAGAGCCATTGTGCATATAAGGTGCGGTTGCCCAAACACCATCCAGCGGCGGCGCTATATAGCCGTTATACGGTACCAGTTGTGCCGGGTTATCACCCTGCACAAACCAGCTGTTGTTGAACCAATCAATAAACTGTTTGTTCCTTATTATCTCTCCGCATAATGTGGAATCCGTCTGCACCACCGAGGCCGGTATCAGCAGGTTGGGGTATGTTTCTTCATTGCCGTAAGTACCATGACAACCGCTACAATTATCATTGAACACTACTCTGCCTTTCTTAGCCAGCTTACGGTCTATCTCCTGCGGGTATGGCGGTGCTTTCAATGAACGTATATAAGCCAGCACATCGCTGAAGTGTGAACTTACTTCGCGCGCCTCCGCTGTGTCAGTTACAGTCAACAGGTTAGACAGCATCAGGAACCTGCTGAAATCTCCCCTGCCAAAGCCAGTATAAAACATGGCATTCTTCTTTTTGAGCAGCCACCATGCGGGCACATCTGT
>JACFNS010000079.1:3674-8605 GCA_019454705.1 Taibaiella sp.
TGCAGTGTTTGCGGATTGCGGTGTGCTGCCAGTATCGCGGCCAGCCTGTCAGCAGTGTTTACTCCTCGCACCTCTGTTTCCATCAGCGGGTAAGAGGTGGCAAATGCCGTGAGGAAAGGTGCGGCTGCCTCATATTGCTTTGGCGCCATGTTACGCAGCATGTTGATACGCCCGCTGAAGTCTGTCTTTCCTGTGTTGCTGAAGTCGAGGGATGTGTTGCCCAAACCTATTACCAGCTGACCATCAAACTCTGCCGCATGGCATTGCAGGCAGGTAGGTATCACCATTTCAACTCCCTTGTGCGCTATCACATTGTAGCCATAGCCTACGGTACCATTTTTGCCCTCTCGGTTCAGCAGGTTCTGTTTATCCTTACCTGAGTTCATAACGAATGCACCATATGGCAGGCCGCTCTTGAGGAAGTCGCCCGTAGTGAGGTATTCGTAGCCCTGTTGAGGGTCGCCGGTGCGCTGCTCATTTGCGGGCAGAGGCACAGGACCATTACCACCGGGAAAGGTGAAAGCCAATGCGAACAGGAAGGGCAAAGCAATAACTGACAAGAGTAATATCCTTTTCATGAACCCGGACACGGTGTGTATATTTAAAGTTAGCGAAAGGTGTTTAATAATGAACAAAGCCCGTCCATATGGACGGGCTTTGCATATGCTGTCAAGGGCAATTTACTTACCGTCTATTTTTACTTTGTCATGCAGGTCAGTATCTACCAATACGCGGCCGCAATGCTCGCATACGATGATTTTCTTGTGCTGGCGAATTTCAGACTGGCGCTGGGGCGGAATCACATTGAAGCAACCACCGCAGGAATCGCGCACGATAGGCACAACAGACAGGCCGTTGTGGTAGCTACCACGTATACGCTCGTAAGCTGTCAGCAGGCGGGGGTCAACTTTTTCTTTCGCTTCAGCCGACTTTTCTATCAGCACTTTTTCTTCCTTACCTGTCTCGTTGATGATTTTCTCCAGCTCAGCTTTCTTCTCCTTCAACTGCTCTTCAACTTCCCTTATTTTAGCCAGGGTAGATTCTTTGGCAGCGTTGCGGTCTTTCAGCTCGTAGCCGGCGTCTTTTATATGCTTGTCGTTCAGCTTCACTTCCAGCTCCTGCATTTCCAGCTCTTTGTTGATAGCTTCGAACTCGCGGCTGTTCTTTACATTCTCCTGCTGCTTTTCGTATTTCTTTATCAGGTCCTGGGCTTCTTTCTTGGCTTCGGTCTTCTGTTTTACAAAACTATTGATGCTTTCAATTTCAGCGTCTATGTTGTTGACACGAGTTTGCAGGCCTTCAATCTCGTCTTCCAGGTCTTTCACCTCCATAGGCAGCTCACCCTGTAAGGTCTTGATTTCATCTATTTTTGAATCAATCTTCTGCAAAGTAAGGACTGCTACCAGCTTTTCCTCAACCGAGAATTCTTTAACTTTTGCCATATATTATTTTAAAAATAATTTACCGGATTTGTTGATAAATTGGATAAAAGAGTGGCAAAATTAGGAAATTTTCTATTAATAATATCCAGGAATATTTCCGAGGTAAATTGCTCGCTTTCGTAGTGGCCGATGTCGGCTATGACAATCCTGCTCTCCGCATCAAAAAACTGGTGGTATTTGAAGTCGGCGGTGATGAAAAAGTCAGCCCCGCCGCGGATGGCTTCCTTCAGCAGGAAGCTGCCCGAGCCCCCGCAAACAGCCACTTTCTTCACCTTTCGGCCCAACAACCGTGTATGCCTGACACAATCCGCCTTCATATTATTCTTAATATGTTGCAGAAAGGCAGTTTCATCCATGGGTTCTGCCAGCTCGCCTACCATACCCGCCCCCAGGTCCTGATTGGTATTGCTGATGGCAATCATTTCGTAAGCCACCTCCTCGTAGGGGTGGGCGGCAAAGAGTGCTTTCAGCACCTGGCTACGTCGGGCTTTGTCCACCAATACCTCAATTTTTACCTCGTTCACCTCTTCGCGGGGGCCACCCGTTTGCCCTATTGCGGGGTTGGTACCCTCTCCGGGACGGAATGTACCCGTGCCGGGGGTATTGAAACTGCACTCGTAATACCTGCCTATCTCACCCGCACCAGCAGCAAACATAGCATCTCGAACCGCATCGGCAGCCGCAGTTGGTGCGTAGGTGTACAGTTTGTACAGGCTGTCGGCCATGGGTGCCAGTATGGCTGTGTGCTGCAAACCCAGTTTCTCACAGATTTTGGCGTTTACCCCATTGCGCACATTATCCAGGTTGGTATGGCAGGCGTATATACTGATGTCATTCTTTATAGCCTTCATCACTATCCGCTCGATATAGTTGCGGCCGCTTATCTGCTTCAGACCACTGAACAGCAGGGGATGGTGCGCCACTATCATATTAGCGCCACGCTGTAGCGCCTCGTCCAGAACAGCTTCTGTCACATCCAGGGCAATGAGTACCGCTTTCACCTCTGCCTGCCGGTTGCCTACCTGCAGTCCACTATTGTCATAGCCCTCCTGGTAAGCGGGGGGTGCATAAGTTTCTATGGCTTGTATTATATCTTGTACTTGCATAGTGTGTCAAAAGTAAAGAGTCACGCGCTAAAACCTGTATTTATTGTATCATTCTGTATCGTTTTGTATCGTTTTTTCCCCTTAGCGAGTAAACCACCCCTGATTGGCTACGCCCTCCCGCCGATTGCGGGATAAATGCCGGCGAACGCCAATTGACCCCTCCTAAAAACAGGAGGGGAGCTTTAGGATTTTTGTTCCATTTTGTTGCCATAAAAATGGAATTGGTGCATTTGGCAACAATTTGAAATTAAGTTGCTGATTACCATAAGTTTATTTTGTTCCAAAATGTGCGGCAATGACTGTTGTGTTTTCATGTCAAAGAGCTTAGGCTATTACCCTCTTGAGCAGTAATTATTAAATGTAAATTTACGTAAATTTGTTGTTAATTACAAGTTTATGTTTACGAACGGACGCTTGTCTTTATCATTGGTCTGAGTAGGATGTTCACGCCAGTGGGTTTGTTCAGTTGTAAACTGAACTTATTTATTACCACCAGTCAGAGACTGGCGGGAGCGGATGCGGTTGACGGGAACTAAAAAGCTAAACATTATTTCTTTAAATTTGGCAAAGCATTTTAATTCCAAACTAATATAGCAATACACAACCCCGTTCCGAAAAACTTCCTATTTATGCATACTTTTTATTCTCCAAACATTACCATCCTGGTACTCGTAATGTTTTTCTCCGCTCCAATCCACGCGCAGGAGCCCCAAAAGCTGAGTATAGGAGATTCAATTCTTTATTATGACAGTATAAAAAAAGAACACGATACCAACCTTGAAGCATTCAAAAGTTTCGAAAAAAGACAGGCATATGCATCTACCTATAAGATAATACACAAAAAATCATCTCAAACTTGTTTTGCAGTAGATTATTTCGACACACAATACCTGGTTACTGTCAGGCACAACTCACCTTTCAACCAGGTGAAAAATAATGAAGCTATTACTTTCAGATTAGCTACGGAGCATGGAGACACAGTAGTAAAAGGAACCTGTTATACAGATAAAGAAAACGGCCTGGATTTAATAATGATAAAGTGCGAAAATTTTATTTCTGATAATGCATTTACATATGAACGTTCCCACTCGATTTTATACGGACAACCTGTCTATATTTTAGGATTTCCTTCTAATATCATAAAACAGCACTCAGGCCCTAAATTTTACAACGAAAATTTCCCGTATCCCTTTATTAAAGAAGCCATCACATCCGGCGGTGATGTAATAAAATATGAAACGATCTATTACCTGGATGGCAATATGACCAATGGTTATGCCGGCGCTCCATTTTTTGACTTCCAGAAAGGGCGTCTCATGCTATTAGGAATAATCATAGGTGATATGAACGATAAAAAAATCAGAAAATATACATTTAACCCAAATGCAACGGCTGATAATAGCATAATTAAAGCATTATCAGTCTATTCTTTTGAGAGAATAATTAAACCACCAATCATAAAAGAGCCATAGTAAATCAATCGTATTCCGTTCGGCGTAGTCTCCAACTGCGCCGCCAAGAAGGCAAACAAGCGAAGCAACTCAACGAGACAATTAACTGTCATCATGCCCGAGTTAATCTCCTGATTTGCGAAAACCCTATCTTTGCGGGCATGAATTATCAACTGTTGAAGCGTTTTCGCCAGGTGGCGGTGCTGGAGGGGATTTCTTACCTGTTGTTGCTGTTTATAGCTATGCCGCTGAAGTATATGGCCGATATGCCGGAGGCTGTGAAATATACCGGTTGGGCGCACGGTGTATTATTTGTACTGTACGCGTTGCTGCTGGTGCAGTGCTGGCAGAGTTATCGCTGGAGCTTTGGCAAAGCTGCCGTGGTATTCATGGCCTCGTTGCTGCCTTTCGCACCGTTTATAGTAGATAAGAAACTGAAGGTGGAAGAAAAACCTACTGCTTAGGTACGTAGATAACGTATTTTTCTTCGAAGAAGGGTTCTTCGAATATATCGTGCACGCTCCATGCCTCAGCCTTGAGGCCTGATTCTTTTATCTCCTTTTGCAGGTCGCCACCCTTGAGGCAGATGAGCCCGTTGTGCAGTTCGTCCGACTTTTTGCCCGGCACCAATGCGGGCGAAACCCAACGCCACAGATCGCCCAGGGGGGCTACGGCGCGGGACACGGCGAAGTCGAATTTCCTGTTCTTAATATCCTCTACCCTGCTGTGTATAGCTGTTACGTTCTTGAGGCCTACACCTTCCGCTACGGCGTTTACCACTTTTATTTTTTTGCCAATGCTATCCACCAACAGAAATTCCACATCGGGGAAAAATATAGCCAACGGTATGCCGGGGAAGCCCCCGCCCGTGCCTATGTCTATCACCCGTGCACCCGGATGGAAATTGCAGAGTACGGCAATAGCCAGCGAAT
>JACFNS010000080.1 GCA_019454705.1 Taibaiella sp.
CCACCTTATCGGGGTCTACCAGCACGGCAAACCCGCTTTTGCCGGTTTCTTTGCGCGATTTCAGGTCCTTATATATTGTTCCGGTAGCCATTGGCTCTTCTTACAGGCACAAAAATGCGTAATTCTGTGGTTTTTAGCCACAAAAGTTTTTTGTTAATGCGTTATTTCTTCAGCGAGTCGCGTATTTCCATCAATAGCTTGTCGGTTGTAGATGGCTCGGGCGGAGGGGCGGGAGCGGCTTCTTCTTTCTTCTTCAGCTTCTCCATGGTGCGTATTACCAGGAATATACAGAAAGCTATAATCAGGAAATCTACTATGGTCTGTATAAAATTGCCATAAGCCAGCACATTGGCCCCGGCGGCACGGGCTTGCACCAGGGTCTCATAGGTATCTCCTTCTTTGGCGGATTTTAGCACTAAAAATCTGTCTGTAAACTTGCCCCCTCCCGTAATCAGGCCCACAAATGGCATAATAATATCGTCAACCATAGCAGTAACAATCTTACCAAAGGCGCCACCTATCACTACTGCCACAGCCAGGTCCATCACGTTGCCCCTCATGGCAAACGACTTGAAATCTTTTATGAAACTCATAGCTCTGTTATTTTGATTAATGAACAAGATAATAAAATTATACCGCCCGAAAGGCTCAGGGAAGCGGAAAAAACACACATTTAACGCAAACCGGCGGACATTATCATTTTTCTTATGCGGGGATATAGAATAAAAATATACTCAGGAAACGATTTTCGTGAAAAATGTTTCCATAGTTTTGCGCCGTGATTATGGAACCATTAGAGAAAATACTCAGTGCAGCCATCGAATTGTTTCGCCAGTACGTCTTCAAAACAATTACGATGGATGATATAGCACGCAGGGCGGGTATATCAAAAAAGACGCTCTATCAGCACTTTTCCAACAAGAACGAGGTGGTAGGAGAAACCGTGCAGTGGTATAAGTGCAAAATGTCTGAACAATGCTGCGCTTATATGAACGAGTCGGAAAACGCTATCGAGGCTATGGTGCGCATCATGACCCTGTTTGACACCATCAACAGGCAGATGAACCCGCTCACCATGCTGGAAATGGAACGTTTCTTCCCGGAAGTGTATAAGCAATTCAGGGACAAAATGCTGGTGGAGGATGTGCAGAACATCAAAATCAACCTGGAAAAGGGGATAGAAGAAGGCTTGTACCGCCCCGAAATAGACCCGGAGTTTATGGCGCGCTACAGGTTGGAAATGTCCTTCCTGATGTACAGGCCTACCCTGCTTATCAACGAGCAGAATGACCTGGCAGCCGTAGGCAGGGAAATAAATGAGCACTTCCTGTACGGCATTATGACCAACAAAGGCGAAAAATTATACCAGAAATATAAAGAACAATACTTTAAGCAAGTTTCTAAAATATGAGACAACTACTCTACACAGTATCGCTGATAACACTGCTGCTGCCGCAAACAATCAAAGCGCAGGAAGCAGGTGAACCGCTGAAATTAAGCCTGGACGAAAGCATCAATTTTGCCATGAAGCACCAGGCAAAAATGAAAAACGCCATTCTCGACCAGAAATCGTCATTGGCACGCAACAAGGAAGTGACCGGGCTGGCTTTACCCAATCTGAAGGCAAAAGGGGGTGTTAATTATGCACCACTGATTGCTGGTTTTCTTGTACCAAACTTCCTGAAAGATGGCGTGAGAGGTTATGTTGATCAGCCATATTGGAACCAGGCAGCTATGGCTAATACCTCAGATGACTATCTGAACTTTGCTTTGCAACCTAAGTTTACAACTACCGCGACAGCGGAATTAACACAAATTCTCTTCGACCCGAGTGTTATGGTGGCCCTGCAGGCGCGCCGTGCATTAGAGCATTTCTCCCAGCTTTCGGTAAACCTTACAGAGCAGGAACTGAAAGCAGTCATCACAAAAGCATATTACGATGTACTGATAGCTGAAAAACGCGCTGAGTTGCTGGACAAAAACGTGGAACGTATATCAGGCCTTGAAAGAGAAATCAGGGAAATATACAATGTGGGCCTGACGGAAAAAATAGATGTGGACAGGATAACAGTAACGTTGAACAACCTGAAAACACAACAGACTACAGTGAAACAACTGCTGGACGTGGCTTATATGAGCCTGAAGTTCCAGATGGGTATGGATGTAGACCAGCAGATAGCACTGACTGATGAACTGGATGACAACCAGTTGGGCGCAGAATTGCTCACGCATCCGTTTGATTATGAAAACCGTATAGAATATCAAATGTTGAAAACATCTGACAAGTTATTGAGTTACGACCTGAAACGTTACAAATTGGGTGGCTTGCCCACTTTAGCTGCCTTCGGCAACTACGGTTATATACTTTACAACAACACTGATTTGTTTGCCAAAGGCGACAAATGGCAAGACCAGGCAATGATAGGTGTGCAGTTGAGTGTGCCGCTATTCGATGGCTTCCAGCGCAGGAATAAAGCAAAGCAGGCAAGGTACGCTTATGAAAAGAACAGGAATGATATGGAAAACTTGCGCAACGGGCTGGAAATCGAAAAAGAAAATGCACGCATCACCTTAAGGGCGGGTATATCTAACCTGGAAAACCAGAAGCAGAACATGAAACTGGCAGAAGAGGTATATAACATCTCCAAGACTAAGTATAAGGAGGGTGTAGGCTCAAGTCTGGAGGTGATGGATGCAGAAACAGCGCTGAAAGAAGCACAGACCAACTACTTCAATGCCTTGTACGAAGCTCACACTGCACGTATCAGCCTGTTAAAAGCATTAGGAGAATTATAAAAATCAACATTAACCAAAACGATATAAAATATACATAGCATGAAACGTTCAGTAATATTACTGCTAACAACAATCATACTGGCATCTTGTGGCAGTGGGGAACAAAAACAAGACAACGCCGCAGCCAAGCTGGATAAACTAAAAAAAGAACGCGCTGCGCTGGATGAAAAAATAGCCAAGCTGGAAGCACAGGTTTTGAAAGATAATCCCGGCAAGGCGGTAGCTGTTTCCGTACGCGAGTTGCAGCCCGTAGAGTTTAACTCTTATATAGAAGTGCAGGCATCTGTAAGTGGTGATGAAAACGTAAATGCGGTACCACAGGCAATGGGTGTGGTAAAGGCCATTCATGTACGTCCTGGCCAGAAAGTGGGTCGGGGCCAAATACTCGCCACGCTGGATGCGGCTACAGTAGAACAGCAGATAAAAGCACAAGAAGCGCAGCTGACACTGGTAAAACAAGTGTATGAAAAACAAGAGAAACTATGGTCGCAGAACATAGGCTCTGAGATACAACTGCTGCAGGCAAAAGCTAATTACGAAAGTTCACAAAAACAGTATGAAGCACTATTGGCACAGCGCAACATGTACACTATCGCTTCGCCGATATCGGGTACAGTAGATGCGATTAATCTCAAAATAGGGGAAATGATTAATCCGGCCATGCCGGTATTAGGGTAGTAAGCTTTGACAAACTGAAAGTAGTCACCACACTGGGCGAAAACTATATAGGTAAAGTAAACAAGGGCGATAAGGTAAAACTCATCTTCTCCGAAACAGGCGACAGCATAATAACTAAACTGGACTATGTAGCCCGCTCTGTCGACCCGGTATCGCGCGCATTCAATGTAGAAGTATGGCTGGGCAACAATAAAAATGTGAGCCCCAACATGTCTTGCCGGATGCAGATTGTAAACTACACAGATAAGGACGCCCTGACTGTGCCTGTATCAGCAATACAAAAAACCGCTGAAAGTGAAATAGTATATATAGCAGAAGGTGGTAAAGCTAAAGCCGTAAAAGTAAAAACAGGACGCAACTCAAACGGAATGGTGGAAATACTGGAGGGGCTGAAAACAGGGGATAAAGTGATAGTGGAAGGATATGCTGACCTGGACAACGGCAAACCCATAGAAATACTGTAATAATTGCTTCTGTCAATTACTTAGAAAAAACTAATCAATGAAAGACCAATTCAAAGAGTTTAAGCCATCCAGTTGGGCTATCAACAACCGGACGGCCATATATATACTCACAATCATAATTACACTGGCGGGTTTGATGACCTACAACAACCTGCCCAAAGAACAGTTTCCTGAGATAAAGATGCCGCAAATCATCGTGCAGACTTTTTATCCCGGTACTTCTCCCGAAAATATCGAAAACATCGTAACCAAGCCTATTGAGAAACAGGTAAAAGGGTTGAGCGGTGTAAAAAAAGTAACCAGTAATTCCTTCCAGGACTTTTCTATTGTTATAGTAGAGTTCAATACGGATGTAGAAGTAGAGAAGGCTAAGCGCGATGTAAAAGACGCTGTGGACAAGGCCCGTACCGACTTGCCGCAAAACCTGCCTAACGAACCGGAAGTAAAAGACATAGACCTTTCAGAACTGCCGATATTATATGTCAACATATCAGGCAACTACGACCTGAAAACGCTGAAGGAATATGCCGATGAGATACAGGACAAGGTAGAAGAACTGAAAGAAGTAAAAGAAGCGCAGATGGTAGGCGCGCTGGAGCGTGAGATACAAATCAACGTGGACATGTATAAAATGGCGGCGGCGGGCTTCACCTTTGGTGATATAGAAGGCGCTGTAGCTTATGAAAATATATCGTCCACGCCGGGGTTGGTATCCATGAACAACCAGAAGCGTATCCTTACTATACGCAATGAATTCAAATCGGCACAGGAAATTGGCAACCTGATAGTAAAGAACCAGTACGGTAAAGCACTGTACCTGCGTGATATAGCCGAAGTGAAAGATGATTTTGAAGAGCAGGAAAGTTATGCACGTCTCGATGGTAAAAACGTTATTACACTCAATATCATCAAAACCAAAGGTGAAAACCTCATAGCTGCATCAGACAAAGTATCGCAGACCATACAGGAAATGAAGGGAAATGAAATTCCCGCCGACCTGAATATCGTTGTTACGGGCGACCAGTCTGAGCAGACACGTAATACACTGCATGAATTGATTAATACGATCATCATCGGTTTTATACTGGTGACGATTATCCTGATGTTCTTCATGGGTGTGACCAACGCCTTGTTTGTGGCGATGGCTATGCCATTGTCCTGCGCCATCGCCTTCCTGGTGATGCCGGGCTTTGACATAACGCTGAACATGATTGTATTGTTCTCCTTCCTGCTGGCGGTAGGTATCGTAGTGGACGATGCGATAGTAGTGATAGAAAACACGCACCGGATATTTGACAATGGCAAGGTGCCGATTGAGAAAGCGGCCAAGTCGGCTACGGGCGAAATATTCCTGCCGGTATTAACAGGTACCATCACTACCCTCATGCCGTTTATACCGCTTGCATTCTGGAACGGTGTGATTGGTGAGTTCATGTTCTTCCTGCCGGTGACTTTGATCATTACACTGCTGGCATCATTGTTCGTAGCGTATATCATCAACCCGGTATTTGCGGTGAGCTTCATGAAACCCGAAGAACACGAGTACAAGAAACGCCGCTTTAGCAAAGGCGACAGGGTAGTTGCGATAATATTTGGTGCACTGGCGCTGCTGTGTTACCTGGGCCAGGCATGGGGCTTGGGCAACTTCCTTGTATTTCTGTACCTCTTTATACTGCTGGAGAAATTCGTATTCTCTAAATGGATCTACAGTTTCCAAAACAGAATATGGCCATCGTTTAAAGAATGGTACACTAAAAAACTGGTGTGGACTCTGAACAATCCGTGGAAAACAATAGCAGGTACTTTTGTACTGATTATTATTACGTTTGTGCTGATGGCAGTACGCCCGCCTAAGGTGGTATTCTTCCCGCAGGCAGACCCCAACTTTGTGTACGTATACCTGACCATGCCCGTTGGTACCGACCAGGCCTATACCAACCAGGTGTTAGAGAAACTGGAAAAACGTGTAACCAATGTATTGGACATTGATTATGAGGCAGGCAAGAAAAACCCGATAGTTAAATCTGTAATTGCCAACGTAACTATCGGTGTTGTGGACCCCAGTAGTGGCGAAGTGGGCAATTTCCCCAACAAGGGCCGCGTAGAGGTGGCATTTGTGGAATACGCAAAACGTAATGGTGTTTCCACCAGGGAATACCTGACCAAAATACGGGAAGCCGTAAAAGGCGTACCGGGTGCTGTGGTAACAGTTGACCAGGAATCGGGAGGCCCGCCATTGCCTAAGCCAATCGTGGTAGACATCACAGGTGATAACCTGGATTCCCTGATAGCAGTATCCGAAAGACTGAACAAATACCTGGCAGACAAACGTATTGCAGGTGTTGAAGAACTGCGCAGCGACTTCCAGGCGGATAAACCTGAGATTGTGTTTGACCTGAACCGCGAGCGTATGAATAACGAAAGTATCTCTACAGGACAGATAGTAGGTGCACTCCGTACTGCTGTGTTTGGTAAAGAGATATCACGTTTCCGCGATGCGAACGATGACTACCCCATAACACTGCGTGTGAAGAAAGACCAACGCGAGAACATAGACGCGGTAAGGAATATGCCTGTACTCTTCCGCGATATGGGTATGGGCGGTATTCTGCGCGAAGTGCCTATCAGCGCCTTTGCCAACGTAAAGTACAGCGAAACTTATGGTGGTATCAAACGTAAAGACCTGAAACGTATCATATCCCTGCAGTCGAATGTATTGACAGGGTATAACGAGAACGAAGTGGTGCAGGCAGTGGGCCGCGAGGTAGCCAACTTCCCGGTTCCGGCAGGTATATCTATTACTATGGGTGGCCAGCAGGAAGAACAGGCGGAGACCATGGGTTTCCTGGGTAATGCGATGCTGATATCTATGGGCTTGATATTCCTGCTGCTCATTATGCAGTTCAACTCGTTGAGCCGTACGGTGGTCATCATGTCAGAAATATTATTCAGTATCATAGGCGTATTCCTCGGTGTGAGCATATTCGGTACTGAGTTCTCTATAGTCATGAGTGGTATCGGTATCGTAGCGCTGGCTGGTATCGTGGTTAGGAATGGTATCCTGCTGGTAGAGTTTATGGACCTGATGCTGAAAGAGGGTATGAAGCCCTACGATGCAATTGTAGAAGCAGGACGTACGCGTATGACACCGGTGGTACTGACAGCAACCGCTGCTATATTAGGACTGGTTCCCCTGGGCGTGGGTCTGAACATTGATTTCGAAGGCCTGTTCACTCACCTCAACCCGCACATATTCTTCGGTGGTGACAACGTAGCCTTCTGGGGCCCGCTGGCATGGACGATGATATTCGGCCTCAGCTTCGCAACATTCCTCACACTGATACTGGTGCCGGTGATGATGTTACTGAGCTTCCGCCTGAAAGACTGGCTGGCGAGGAGAAAAGCATCAATAGCTAAGAAGATAAACGATTAGGAGACGCATATTCAGACATATACAAACCGCCTTTATTCTTAAGGGCGGTTTTTTTATTGCCTATACATGGCTAGGTTCTCCTATTACAATGATAGTCTTTTCACCCGGTGCCAACATTTGCCCTATAGGCTCCAGGTGGTTAGTCAAGCCGAACTCTGTCAATACTTTCTTTACTTCATTTACCGCTGCCGGGTCAACTGAAATCAGCAGCCCGCCATTCGTTTGCGGGTCGGGCAGCAGGCTGAACGCCTGCATCACATCTACACCGGGCGCGAATGATGTTTTGGTGCTGTACGCATTCCAGTTGCGGTAGGTAGCATCAGGCACCACACGGTCTTTCAGGTAAGCCGCAGCGCCATCTACCACACCTATTTTTGAGTAATACAATTCAGCAGATAAAGAACTGCCCTCAGCCATTTCAATCAGGTGCCCCAGTAAACCGAAACCCGTAACATCTGTCATAGCATGTACGCCACACACTTTACCTAATGCTGCGCCTGCTTTGTTCAGGGTTGACATTTGCAGTACTATTGCATCTTTCTGCTCGTCAGTTATCAACCCCCGCTTTTGCGCGGTAGATAATATACCCACGCCTATGGGTTTGGTCAGGAAAAGTATATCCCCTTCTTTAGCCGTGTTATTTCTTTTCAGGTGAGGTACGTTCGCCAGCCCGTTCACTGACAGTCCGAAGAAAGGCTCTGCTGCATCTATACTATGTCCGCCCGCAAGTGGTATTCCTGCTTCGTTGCAAATCGCCCTGGCACCTTCTATTACCTTTTGTGCCAGTGCGGCGGGCAGTTTTTCTACCGGCCATCCCAGCACGGCAATAGCTACTATCGGCTTACCGCCCATCGCATATACATCGCTGATGGCGTTTGCAGCAGCTATACGTCCGAAGTCGTATGCATCATCAACAATCGGCGTAAAAAAATCTGTAGTAGATATTAAAGCAGTACCATCGCCCATATCATAAGCGCAGGCATCGTCATTGCTGCTATTGCCTACCAGCAGTTTATCATTATCAGGCTGAATAATATTTGTCTTCAATATCTCTTCCAGCACGGCCGGGGCTATCTTGCATCCGCAGCCTGCACCATGCGCGTATTGCGTCAGCCTTATTGCTTCACTTGTTTCCTGCATGCTATTATTCTTTGTGCATTGTCTGCCGCGTTCACCTCTTCGCAGGATATAT
>JACFNS010000081.1 GCA_019454705.1 Taibaiella sp.
CAAGCCACGCAACGTGCTTGCCGTATATCCTCAGAAAGGCCGTGTATTGGTTGAAGGTGTCAACATCGTAACCAAGCACCAGAAGCCTGACGCGCAAAACCCGCAGGGTGGTATAGTGAAGCAGGAAGCTGCTATACACATATCTAACGTAATGCTGTGGGACGCTAAAGCAAAAGCTCCTGCCCGTACTAAGCGTGAGCGCACAGAAGGTGGTTTTGTTCGTGTATCTAAAAAATCAGGGGAGGTAATTAAATAATGGAAACAGCAGTATATACTCCGCGTCTGCGCAAGCACTACAGGGATGAAGTCGTACCGGCTTTGATGAAGAAATTTGGCTATAGTTCTGTAATGCAGTGCCCCCGCCTGGTAAAGATATGCCTGAACCAGGGTGTTAAAGGCTCTGTATCAGACAAGAAGCTGATAGATGACGCCATCAACGAAATGACAATGGTAACCGGCCAGAAGGCTGTGCCTACTTTGTCTAAAAAGGATATCTCGAACTTTAAGCTGCGTAAGCACATGCCTATAGGCTGCCGTGTTACACTGCGTGGCACCACCATGTTCGAATTCCTGGATCGTTTCATAGCTGTTACGCTGCCACGTGTACGCGACTTCAAAGGTATCAACGATAAATCTTTTGATGGCCGTGGTAACTACACTATGGGTATCACAGAGCAGATCATCTACCCTGAGATAGACATCGATAAAGTGAACCGTATCAGCGGTATGGATATCACATTTGTAACGACAGCACAAACCAACGAAGAAGCTTACGAGCTGCTGAAGGAAATGGGCCTGCCGTTCAAGAATATCAAAAAAGACAACAACTAATTACAAATAAAGTACAATAAATGGCAAGAGAATCAGTAAAAGCCCGTCAACGCAAACGCGAGCGCATGGTTGCCCAATACGCTGAGAAGCGTGCGGCACTTAAAGCGGCAGGAGACTACCAGGCATTGGATTTACTTCCTAAAAACGCCTCTCCCGTTCGCCTTAAAAACCGTTGCCAGTTAACAGGCCGTCCCAAGGGTTATATGCGCCACTTCGGGGTATGCCGTAACATTTTCCGCGACATGGCGTTGGATGGCAAAATACCGGGTGTACGTAAAGCCAGCTGGTAATTAAATGAAACGTAACCAGGTCGTAGCAATATGAAACCGGTTACAATTATATACTTTACAAACTTTTTTTAAAAAATGGTAACAGATTCGATAGCAGACTTCTTAACCCGTATCCGCAACGCACAGATGGCACGCCACCGCATAGTGGAGATACCTGCCTCTAACGTTAAAAAACGTATGACAGAGATATTGTACGACAAAGGTTATATCCTGAAATACAAATTTGAAGATGATAACAAACAAGGTATCATCAAAATAGCATTGAAATACGATGCACAGACTAAAGAACCCGCTATCAAATCACTGGAGAGGGTGAGCCGTCCGGGTCTGCGCCAGTATGCAAAACCAAACGAACTGCCCCGCGTAATGAGCGGCCTGGGTATCGCTATCGTTTCTACATCCAAGGGTGTAATGACTGATAAAGAAGCCCGCGCGCAAAATATAGGCGGTGAGGTAATGGCAGCAATATATTAATAACAACAACAGGAGGCAGGTACATTAAGCCCAACCTATACAAGGCTGACCGACTTGCTTACCAAAACAATAAAACATAGTACAATATGTCACGTATAGGCAGAAATCCGATAACAGTACCAGGCGGTGTAACAATAACCGTAGGTGCGGATAACGTAGTAACAGTAAAAGGCCCTAAGGGCGAATTGAAAGAAGCGGTAAACCGTGACCTGAAAGTAGAGGTGCAGGACAACCAATTGTTGGTTACCCGCCCTACCGACCAGATACGCCACCGTGCGTTGCATGGCCTGACACGCGCCTTAATCGCTAACATGATTACCGGTGTTACTTCAGGATTTAAGAAAGAGCTGGACCTGGTGGGTGTAGGTTTCCGTGCTGCTATACAAGGGCAGACACTGGATATGGCCTTGGGTTATTCACACAACATCATCATGGAGCTGCCCAAAGAAGTGAAGGGTGAAGCTAAGATGGAGAAGGGTGTACCCCCAAGGATTACACTGGAATCAATTGACAAACAACTGCTGGGCCAGGTAGCTGCCAAAATACGCAGCCTGCGTAAGCCTGAGCCTTACAAAGGTAAAGGTGTTCGTTACTCTGACGAGGTGGTTCGCCGCAAAGCAGGTAAATCAGCAGGTAAATAATAAATAACAGGGTTTCCGCCTGAAAAGGCGGAAGCTTTTTAATAACTAACAATTAAAATCCGGTAGCCATCCTGCGAAGGGTGAGCCCGTAAA
Source organism: Taibaiella sp. (assembly GCA_019454705.1). Classification (GTDB taxonomy): domain Bacteria; phylum Bacteroidota; class Bacteroidia; order Chitinophagales; family Chitinophagaceae; genus UBA5543. The sequence goes on from JACFNS010000081.1 coordinate 2,330, forward strand.
AAATAGAATAATATGGCACTTGATAAGAAAATGGTACGCCGCCAGAAATTGCGCTGGCGCATACGCAGCAGGGTAAGTGGTACAGCTACCAAACCCCGTATGTCTGTGTTCCGCAGCAATAAGGACATCTATGTACAACTGATAGATGATACCAATGGCACGACACTGGCAGCAGCCAGCTCACGCCAGAAGGATATCCAGGCGAATGCCGGCAACAAAGTAGAGAAATCTGCAATGGTTGGCAAGGCTATCGCGCAGGCCGCTTTGGCACTGGGCATCGAGAAATGTGTTTTTGACCGTGGTGGTTACCTGTATCATGGCCGTGTAAAGGCTGTAGCAGATGGCGCTCGTGAAGGTGGCCTTAATTTCTAATAACAATATTATTGAACTTTTTCTATAAGTAACTGATGTCAAAAGTAAATACAAATCGAGTAAAAGCCGGCGACCTGGAATTGCAGGAGAAAGTGGTGGCTATCAACCGTGTTGTTAAAACAACCAAAGGCGGACGCGCATTCAGTTTTTCTGCCCTGGTAGTAGTAGGCAACGGTGCAGGTGTGGTAGGTCACGGACTGGGTAAAGCCAAGGAAGTGCAGGAAGCCATCACCAAAGGTATAGACGACGCTAAAAAGAACCTGATAAAGGTGCCTGTATTGCGTGGTACTGTTCCTCACGTACAGTTTGCTAAAGAAGGTGCCGCCAAGGTATTGATTAAGCCTGCCGCACACGGTACAGGTGTAATTGCCGGTGGTAGCATGAGGGCTGTACTGGAGTCTGCCGGTATTACCGACGTGCTGACTAAAAACCTGGGTTCTGCTAACCCGCACAACGTGGTAAAAGCTACCTTCGCCGCTCTGAGCCAACTGCGCGAGCCGGTACGTGTGGCCAAAGACCGCAACGTGAGCCTGAAGAAGGTATTCAACGGATAATCCGTTTAATTAATTGAATATTAACTAATTGAATTAAGAGATAGCGTCATGGCTAAGATAAAAATAACACAGATTAAAAGTGGCATCGACCGCCCCGAAAACCAAAAGCGTACACTGGTAGCGCTGGGTTTGCGCAAGATGAACGCTACTGTGGAAGTAGAAGCTACACCCCAGATACAAGGTATGGTTAAGACTGTACACCACCTGGTGAAAGTAGAAGAAGTTAAGTAATTTTTATTTATTAATATTTGCGAGCGGTTTCACATTCCGCGCAAGTTCAAAAATCGTATACAATGCAACAATTGCACAATTTACAACCCGCAAAAGGTTCAGTAAAAAAGAAAAGGCGCGTAGCACGTGGTGAAGGTAGTGGTTCTGGCGTAACAGCAGGTAAAGGTAACAAAGGCCAGCAGGCTCGTACCGGCTACCAGAGCAAGAAAGGACACGAAGGTGGCCAGATGCCCATCCAGCGCCGTATGCCTAAGCGTGGTTTCAAAAACAATAACAAGATTGACTTCAAAGTTTTCAACCTGGGTGATATAGACTTCCTGGCTGAAAAATACGAACTGAAAGAATTCACTCTGGACAACCTGTATATCAATGGCTTAATCAACCGTACTGATTCAGTAAAAATACTGGGCAACGGTGAGCTGAAAAGCAAGCTGTCATTCAAAGTGAATGCAGCCAGCGCTAAGGCCAAAGAGGCAATCGAAGCAGCGGGTGGTACACTTGAGTTGCTGTAACTTTTCCGGGTAAACAGACGCATTTGGTAAAATGCGTCTTTTATCGTTTATTCGCATTTCATTTTTCAGATTAACATTAGTCCCTGTGAAGAAACTCATAGAAACGCTTAAGAATATTTGGAGCATCGAAGAGCTCCGCAAGCGTATTATATATACTTTGGCTCTTATCCTCATTTACCGCGTAGGTAGCTATGTAGTATTACCCGGTATAGACCCCCAGATACTTGCACTCGAAGGTAGCCAGGAGGGTTTGTTGGGACTGTTCAATATGTTCGCCGGTGGTTCATTCAGCCGTGCCTCTATTTTCGCATTGGGTGTTATGCCCTATATCTCCGCTTCTATCTTTATGCAGCTGGCAGGTATAGTAGTTCCACAGATTTCGAAATTGCAGAAAGAAGAGAGTGGCCGCCGCAAGGTGAACCAATATACACGTTACCTTACAGTAATCGTTACCGCATTCCAGGCCAGTGCTTATGTTGCTTACCTGCGTACGCAAAGTGCAGGCGCTATTGTGCCTGAATTTGGTGCTTTCCTGTTCTGGTTGTCAACCGTAGTAGTGCTTACAGCGGGTACATTGTTTGTAATGTGGCTGGGCGAAAAAATCACTGACCGTGGTATCGGTAACGGTGTTTCCCTGCTCATCATGGTGGGTATCTTCGCCCGCCTGCCCGAATCACTGTTCCAGGAATTTGCTGCCAAGAACGTTGGTGGCGGTGGCGGACTGCTGATATTCCTGATAGAGATGGCACTGTTCATAGCTGTAATAGTAGGCCTGATACTGCTGACACAAGGTGTACGCCGTATTCCGCTTAACTATGCACGCCGTGTAATAGGCAGCACTAATGCAGCCCGCGAAATAACAGGTGGCTCACGCGATTTCATTCCCTTGAAAGTGAATTCTGCGGGTGTTATGCCTATCATCTTCGCACAGGCTATCATGTTCATACCTGCTACGCTTATCGGCTTTACCGATAGCGAAACAGCACAGGGCGTGGTAAGGTCTTTGTCTGATTATACATCTGCACCATACAATATCGTATATGCTATACTGGTTATCGCATTCACTTATTTCTACACGGCGTTGATATTCAACCCTACTGAGATGGCTGATAACCTGAAGCGTAACAACAGCTTCATACCTGGTGTAAAGCCGGGTGAGCCTACCGCTAACTACATTGCTACTATCATGGACCGTATTACATTGCCCGGCGCATTGTTCCTGGCTATTGCGGGTGTGTTACCGGGTGTAGCTGCCTTACTGGGTGTTACCAGCGGTTTCGCTTCATTCTACGGTGGTACTTCCATGCTGATAGGTGTGGGTGTAATACTGGATACACTGCAGCAGATAGAAAGCCATCTGTTGATGCGCAGGTACGACGGATTAATGAAAACGGGGCGCATATCAGGCCGTCAGCCGGCTGCAGGTGCCTCTGTGTAAACATGAATTATGATACACATCAGGAGTAAAGAAGAAATTGAAATAATAAGAAAAAACGCCTTAATGGTAACTGCCACCTTAACCGAGGTGGCAAAGTTTTTAAAGCCGGGTATCACTACCTTGTCTATCGACAGAATGGCTGAAGCTTTCATCAGGGACAACGGCGGTGTGCCATCTTTCAAGGGTTATGGCCCCAGGAACAATGCATTCCCGTTTTCTTTGTGCATATCGGTAAACGAGGTGGTAGTGCATGGTTTCCCGTCAGACTATATAGTGAAGGAAGGAGACATCATTTCTGTTGACTGCGGTTTTTACAGGGACGGTTATCATGGCGACCATGCCTATACTTTTGCGATAGGCGATGTGCCTGATGAATACCTGCAACTGATGCGTGTAACCAAAGAAGCGCTGATGCTGGGTATAGCCAATGCTCATGTGGGCAACAGGGTAGGCGATATATCTTACGCTATAGAAGAACATACTGCTAAAAAGCACGGCTATGGCGTGGTGCGCGAACTGGTAGGCCATGGTGTAGGCCGCAACCTGCACGAAGACCCGCAGGTGCCCAACTACGGCCGCCGTGGCGATGGCAAACGCCTGAAGGAAGGTATGGTATTGGCTATAGAACCAATGATAAACCTGGGTACACACCAGGTATATACTGAAGACGATGGATGGACCATAGTAACCGCAGATAAAAAGGTATCCGTACACTACGAACATACTACGGCGGTAGGCAAAGAAAAAGGCGATAACCTATCAGACTTTGGCCCGATAGAAGCTGCCGAAAAAGCTAACCCTGAACTGAACACAGGGCACCATAAAAAGGTAGTAATGGCTTAAGATATTCAAACCCCGCGATAGCGGGGTTTGTTGTTTTCTTAGTTCCGCAAGGGTCTTCGGTACGAGACCCTTGCGGAATTGTTCAATTACAGGCGTACCGCCTTTATATACTTCAGCCAGAAATTGGCGCTCACAGCTTCATTCACTGCGCACGGCTGCATTCATTTCGCTTTTACTGGCTCACTGGGTGATATATACAAAAAGCTGACCCGAGAACAGGCCAGCCCCTATATAAACTATCACATAAAAAATGATACTTATGAAGCACTATCGTTTTAACACCTTACCAGTCATTTTGTGACCGTCAGTATTAGTTATATGAATGATATAGTTACCTGGTTGTAGCATACTCATATTAATACCTTCACGGTTGTTCACTGTCTGCATTGCCTTTACTTTCCGGCCCACTATATCAAACAGTTCAATGGTAGCTTCTGTTTCCAGTCCTTCTACATATAATATTTCACTGGTAGGATTGGGGTATATTTTCACATGCTCAAGGGCATTTACAATCACGACATTATTTGTTGTGTCGCTAGTATCTTTATATGGCACGTAAATATCCTGGCAGATAACTTTTCTGCCACAGGGAACCATTACCTTAGCGCATACGGTATATACACCTGTATCGGCAAATATATGTGTGGGGTTGGTTTGCGTTAAAACGCTGGCATCACCGAAGCGCCATACAACGCTGTCATTGGGTGTTGTGCCAGTGAATGTAAACTGGATCTCTTTTTTGAGCGAATCCTTGATGGTGTAAGTAAATGCAGATGTAGGGTTAGCCATGCTCGTACAGTTGCAGTCAAAGCCGAATTTTCCTAAATAATAATCGGAGTTGCCACCATTCTTTACATAGGTGGGCAACTTGCCCGCTTGTATGCCTAGCGGCACTTCGCCTCCAAAGTAAATATTACCTTTTTTGTCAGAAGTAATCACTCTCCCGCGATTGTAAAAATCTGTACCATACAACCATGTCCAGTCAATTAGTGCCCCCAATGTATCAATAACAAAAACCATCGGCCTGTAATTTGAACCTAACGGCATACCACCAACAGTATCATTTTGATATTTTTTGAAGCCTGCATAATGACCAAATGCAGCAATGCTATTATCCGGTAATACAGTAATATCGCCAAAGGCAGTCACAGAATTAGTGCCTTCCACATGATACATCCACTGAGGATTGCCGTTAGTGATATTAATTTTACCAATAACAGCTATATATCCAGTAGTGGAAATAGAATTACTAACCTGCATGCCTTTCAAGGTAAATGGACCGAAGCTTTGCGGATTACTAGCATTGAAATATATGTTACTGTTATGTACAGTAAAATTGATAAAAGCCCCTCTAACATTAGTTGTGTCTTTCCATGTTTGAGTGCCATTTGGATTATAGGCTACAAGTGCTGTGCCTGATCTTGTAATAGTACCGCCACCATATTCAAATAATACATAGCTTTTGTTGGTAGTTTTATCTATCCTGGCACGGCGGATAAAAAAGTTGCTGTCAATATCCTGTAGTTTATATACGCTCAACAAGTTACCATTTGGGTCATATTTCAAATCATAGCTGCCCCATTGGCTGGTAATACTTGGAGTAAGTTGTACACCTGCCCTCGTTGTTACAAAGCGGTGAATATTGCCTTGCCCGTCAACGGCAACATCCCCAACTGCTATTGCTCCATATTTGGTCGTTATTGTATCCGGGCCAATAAATTGTGTCCAATAATACGTTCCCGATGTATCAAACTTCGAGGTAGAATGAAAATTGTATTTACCCGGCAATTTTGCATCATAACCTATCCGTCTGTTAGTATCCGAAAAAGCACCACCCACGTAAACATGCCCCGCATGATAAGCAAGTCCAATATTATAACTGGTATTGTAGCACTCTATCAATTTTGCAAACCGCATATTGCCGTTGCAGTCGTGGCTCATAAATAGAGTGTTCCATGATGCCCCGTTGTTCGGGTGGAATGACTGGCTAAGGAAAAAGGTATCAGCTTTGATATTATAATCACCTACAAGCGCTAAAGTATATACATTACCATTATCATCAGTACACATGTGCGTCACCCACTCACCCTGGTAAACACCATTGTTCAGAGTTTCCGTACTACCACCTCCAGTCAACCACCTGAAATGTTGGGCAAAAGATGATGTAGTAAGAAATAAGAAAGAAAAAAAGAATAGTATGTATAGTTGTTTCATAGCCCAGTATGTTATCAATATAAAGTTAAGAAATATATAGTTCTCATCCTGTTTTT
>JACFNS010000082.1 GCA_019454705.1 Taibaiella sp.
TGACAGGTTAGGGATGACCTTGTTAGCCGCCATCACGCTCATCATATCGTTGCGTACGAGGATGATTGCCTGCTGTACTTTTTTCTTTGCGAGGTTCAGGCCGGTGGTATATTCTTCATTGGCTATGTTGGCGAGGTTTTTTATGGATATTTCCGGTGCGTCCATCAGGTCGAGGCCGCTTAATGATTGCTGTTGTTCGCCAGCGCATACATCGCGTACAGAAATGATATTTTCTAATTTGCTCATGGTTTTTGTTTTTCCGGTTATAAGAGATAAAAGGCCCCCGCGCTACTGTACGGGGGTTACTTTCATGGTAGGACTATTAAGGGGCTGCTGTGAAGGAAATATCAGTAGCATCATTTACCTGGCCGGACAAAGCGCTATAACCAGTGTAGGTTATCTTCGTTGTATCCACGCCAAATACATATCCTGTTACATTCGCGTTGAACAGGTCTTTCAACTCTGTTACATCAGCGACGGTTTCATTAGGGAATGAGGTCTGCCCTGCCAATACCAGTTTATTGACATACAGCGGGAAGGTGACTTCTCCTGTTGTATCCCATTCGTAGGTATCGCTGGTACCACCTGTTAATGGCGTACCACCTTCAGGACATTCAAACTGTACAGGTGCGCAGGTAGTGAAATGGAACAAGCCATTGACACCAGGGATATTACACACCATAGGCGGCATGAAGAATATATCCCACTCCAGTTTCCATTGAAAAGTCCAACGGTAGTTGCACTTGTCGTAGTTCACATCCAGGTCCCAGAGCAGGCCCGTAAGCGGGTCGGCCATTACACCTTGTATATAATCGGTACCTCCACGTTGATAGATCGCATCTATAGCATCGATATTCTGCAGGTCGGTAGCGAATATGCCGGCATTGCGGTTGAAGCTGACGAACTTCAGCATCTGCGGATCGAAGGCCAGAATATGTTCCGTAGTGGCATCGCCAAAGGCATCATTCACCAGGTTGTCGTAATAGGCATTGGCACGGTCCATGCGGCTGATGTTCTGCCCTTGTTCATTGAGGCCGCCTACTTCAGTAGCCTTGCGCCAGTGAAATACATCGGTACCACCCACGATAAATGGATTTGCAAATCCTGCATCGCGGTAAATACGTTCCACTTCCCACAGGCCCATAGGGTTGATGTTGCCATTGGTTTTATCCAGGAAGGGCAACATGCGTTTCTCGTTACCATCAGGCAGCAAGCCTACACCTGCTACCATCAGCGCAGCCGCTTCTGTAGCCAGTTTGCGGCGTACTGCGGGTAGTGCAGCATTGATGGCTGCTTTAGCATGGTCGCTGAAAGTGTAGTTACCATCTACAAAGCGGATATCATCGCGATTTAATTGATAAACGGCAGATGCTGTTGTGCGTGATATTTCAAAAAATACCTGCTTGGGCTCTACCACTATACCAGGGTCGCAAATACTCTCGTTGCCGGTGCCTGCATCGCTGCATACAGGGGGGTAATAATTAATCTTCAACTGGCGTTTCTTGCCCGCTTCAGCCTGCAGGTCTGTTTCTGTTATGGTCGTATTGAATTGTCTTGCTGCCAGCAGTGCCGCCAACACCTCGTATGGCTGGCCTTGCTTGGCATATTGCAGGATGCTCTTTTGAGTGGCCTGCATGGCATTCTTAAAGCTCATGGCTTTCGGTTATTAATAGCGTTAAAAAATGTTTTCGGTGTTCCGCTCAAGGCGCGGAGTTTAAGAATAGCCTGTAACGTATTGTCTGCGCCGCGTCCGGCTGCGTTGGAAAGTTGAGGATATTATCCCTCTGCCCATGCCTCTATGGCATTCATAGCGCCGGGGGGTTGGTCATCGGTATCGGTCAACAAGCTCATAAATCCGCTCTGCTGCCCTGCCTGAACATCAGCGGGGGATATATGCCGGTTGTCCTTTACCAGTATGCCGGCGCGCTCGGCCCATTCGCGGGCAAAGTCTTCATCGGTTAGGGGTTCATTATTCTCCGTAGTTGCGGTTTTGCCTTCTTTGTATAGTTCCAGTCGGCGGGTGTTTTCGTTATACCGCACTTCGTATGCCTTCTGCATTTTATAGCTGAGCATATCAGCCTGCTCCTGGAGGTCACCTCCTTTTCGTGGTAGCTTCTCCACAATACGCAGGCAACGCGTGGTAATATCACGTTGCATATATTTCGCCTGCTCCGCTTTCAGCACTTCCTCATGTTCAGCCTTCAACTGCTCCAACTGCTGCTCGTATTCGCGCACAGTTGCTTCCAGTCCTGTTTGCCTTTCAGCGTCAGTTTGTGTATAGCGGCTTTCCAATGCCCCTTTGCATTTAGAGAGCAGTTGTTCCACACTCAGTTCTTCCAGTTCACGACGGGGTATATTAAACACCCTGTGGGCTGCACTGCGGAGGGTGCCCAGGTAGCGTGCAGTAAAAGCAGCGTCCGAACTCGCCTTCAGTTCTTCTTCCAGCGCAGGACGTATGGCTTTACCTACTACCAGGCTGATGTTATTGAATACAGGTTCGATGTCGGCGTTTTTATCAGCTTGTTGCTTATCCGCCACAACTGTTACACCTGCGGTTAATTGAGAAAGTAATTTGTTGGCTTGATCTATAGAGAGTTTCATAATGGTGATTGTTAAAAATGGTTAATGTGCTTTTTTTTTGACTGAATATTTTGTTTTGTCCCCGTATATGCGCAGGTAGCTTCTTTCGGGGTAGAAGAAACCACTCCCTTCTTTTTCTGTGCCGTCGGGATTTAACCCAACAATGTACACATGGCCGGGCGGCACATTAATGGTCAGTTTTTTTGCTTTTTCTGATTCTGTTTGGGTAACACTTACCGGCTCCAATAGTTCCGGGGGCGATGAGTGCTCATTTGTTTTCTTTGGCTTTGTCATATTTACAGGATTTTAAATTCTCGGGGATATTTGTTGCTTAATAAGGCTGCGGCCTTGGCGGACATGTTTATCAACCTGCCGGTTTTGATATTTGCCAATTGTGCTAAACCTTTTTGCTTGAGAGGACCGGGTAGCTTCACTGTTTTGGAGAGGGCGATAATACGGGGTTGTTTTCTTTTTTGTTTCATGGTGTGTGTTTTTCATTTCAATAGCAAATATACAACTATTATTTTAATAGCAAAATTATTTTTAAAAAATGTTATGTTGCTCATTCAATCAAGCTCTAATACTCTATATTAAGCATAGATTAAAAAAAATGAACAGCAGTGAATTAATATTAAATAATATTGTAGATTACCATTCAAACCAAAAAACCTCCTTTTATGAACAAACTTATTCTATCAGCATTTCTAATTTCTACACACTTTTGTTCGGATGCACAACCTTTTATTGACTCGTTTGATATTGCTCCGGGTAAAACCAACTCAATACCTGATGTTATGTACGCTCATGGGCGTGATTTGTACTTCATAGCTAATGACAGCATACACGGAGCCGAACTATGGGTAAAACGTCCGGACAGTTCACCACCAACAAGACTGACCGATATAATGGCGGGGAGTGAAAATTCTATGACCAACTATAGAAAATGTATAGCATCTCTTGGCAATAATGTATATTTTGCGGCGAAAGACTCAATCCACGGAGCGGAATTATGGAGTTGTACCCCCCAGGGCAATTGCCAGATGGTTAAAGATGTCTATGTGGGACCAGAGGGCTCCATCCCAAGTAACTTTTTGCCACACGATGGGAAGCTTTACTTCACAGCACGCCATCAGACATATATTCATGAGCTTTGGTCATACGACCCTTCTAATGGCAATGCCACGAGATTAACATCCATAGGGACTTCAACCATTGGCTCGTACATAGAAGAAACTATTGTTTATAATAACAAGATATACTTCAGGGCAGGTAACGCACAAAGCGGAATAGAATTATACGAATATGACCCGGCAAGCGGCACAACGCAAATGATTGCTGATATAAATTCAGGACCAGCATCAAGCATCCCCGGGCATTTTCTGGTATTCGATAACAAACTATATTTTAATGCAGATGAGGCTGCAACAGGCTACGAATTGTATGTTTGGGACGGGACTAATCTTGTCACCCGGCTCACAGACCTGAGGCCAGGCACGGGTGATGGGGTAAATAACAGGAAATTCGATCAGCTTAACGGCAAGCTTTATTTTGTTGGCTACGATGCCGGTAGCGGGTTCTACCAGCTTATGGAATATAACCCAACAAATAACAACACTGCCAAGGTGTATACAATTGCAAATGGAGGGCAAGACCCGAGTATTGATTATCTGACTAATTATAGCGGTGCTATCTTCTTTAAAGCAAGAGATGCAAATCACGGCGATGAGTTATGGAAATATGATGGCATCAATAATCCTTCACTTATTGCCGATATATACCCTGGTACAATGCATGGGTCCATCTATAGTTTAACAGATGCCTGGCCTAATCTGTACTTCAGAGCCAGGAATGAAAGTTACGGGATAGAGCTATTCAGGTACTCAGACTTTGCTACTGGCGTAGAAAACGTTACCCGTACTGAAAATGTAAAAATATACCCCAACCCCGCAAAAAACATTGCCCACCTGGAAATAAACCTGGAACATAACCAGGCACTTGAGGCAATCATTACTGATATGAACGGACGCACTGTTTACAAAAGTGGTAAAGTACTGTACAGTGCAGCTAAACATACTATTGATATACCTGTACAAAACCTGCCAGCCGGCAATTATGTGTATTCATTGCGGGAAATTAACGGCAGTTTGGTGGCAAGCGGCAAACTGGTTAAACAATAATAAATTGACTGATGAAAAACACAGCCCCGCCTATAACAGCGGGGCTGTTTATATACCCTTACCCACCTGTATTTTAAACACTTCATATCCTCAACAGGAACTCATACTGTCATCCAAATGTCAAATCCGCATCTCTTTACACATTAGCTACATCAATAATGTAAATTGTTTTCTTTTACTAATATGAAAAGAGCATTTATTATTTCAGGCATCTTTTGTTGCAGCCACGCATTCGCGCAAAGCGGCATCATTGTTGAATACGATATTTTTCCCGGCGAAGCCGGATCCCGCCCGCATAACCTTTATGTACATAATGGAAAGGTTTATTTCTTTGCTACTGATACGGTGCATGGGTACAGCCTTTGGAGTATCGACAATAGCAGTACGCCTTCAATGACGGCCGATGTCAATCCTGCTGCCGTATCCTTTCCTTCCGCAATACCGCAGCAACAATTGATGGCGTCTTACAACGGCATGCTATTTTTCAGCGCAGAGCATGTCGACTATGGGCAGGAATTATGGATGTACGACGGTGCAAATGCCCCCACTATGATTAAGGATATGATAACAAGGCAGAACTCCGGCTCTCCCACATACCTTACATCTTTTAATAACAGGCTCTATTTCGCCGCGAGCGACTCTACAACACCGTCAGGTGCTGAATTATTCGAATATAACCACCTTAACGGCCAGGTGGTGAAACGTAGCGATATTCTGCAAGCAAAATTGTATTCAGGTATTACATCGGTTAGTAATTTTGACGGGCGCATAGTATTCACAGCATTTAACGACCTTACAGGCGCAGAGGTATTTCTTTATGACCCTAATGTAAAACAATCATGGATGCTAAGTAACATCGCTCCGGATAATCTGGATGCCTACCCGGGCAATTATACCGTTTTTAATGGCAAATTATATTTCACTGCTACTGATGGACAAAACGGCATGCAACTATACGTTTACGATGGCATTTATGCCCCTAAGCGCATCAGCACGCTAGATTTAGCGGGCATACATCCGTCAGGGCTCGAGGGCATCATGACAGTCTTCAACAACCAACTTTACTTCAGCACTGCGCAAAATACTATCCATGCTTACAACCCCGTTACCGGCACGATATCTGAGGTGAAACACAGTAACGAATCATTCACCAGCCTGCCACGCTACTTTGTTGTCAATAATAGCAAGCTATACTTTTCCGCCACTGGCAACTCGTCAGGCTCCGAAATATGGAGTTGTGATACCATGAACAATATTAATGCTATAACGAATATGCCTGACGATAATAGCTTTCCTGCTGAACTTACCTGTATCGGAAATAACATATACTTTTCAGCCGGTGGCACTAGCGGCAGAGAACTGTATAAGGTAACCGACTCTGCAACTACCCTAAGTTCGCTTATAGTGTTTGATGACATTAAAATATACCCCAACCCCACGAAAGACATATCCCACCTGGAAATCAACCTGAAACATATTCAGACGCTGGAACTAACACTTACTGATATGAATGGTCGAACTGTGTGCAAGAGCGGTAAGGTTCTCTACAGTGCTGCTAAACATACTATTGATATACCACTACAAAACCTCCCTGCCGGCACTTATGTGTATAGCTTGCAGGATATTAGTGGGAGCAGGGTAGCAAGCGGCAAGTTGTTTAAGCAATAATAAATAACCATTACACAACACAGCCCCGCCATTAATGGCGGGGCTGTTTATATACCCTTACTTATGAAAACCATCTATTGTTTAACGAGCTTAACTGTCTGCCCGTTTTCAAACCTAACAAAATACATACCTGCCGGCTGTGCTGACAAGTCAATACTGTTACCAATATACCCGTTCAACAATGTCCTGCCATTCATGTCAGATACCTGCATACGTGTATGTGTTAAAGCGGATGGATATTCAATCACCACTTTACCAGCTGTTACAGTCGGATAAACCTTCGCACTAGCAGTAGCTATAGCCTGTTGTACATAAGCAGGTTCCGGAATAATAGTGAGGCTGTCGTTGGTAAAAGGGTCAGACCATTTGGGGTCTGTATATACATTGTTACCGGTCAATGTCCTGAGGAATGCCACCAGGTTAGCCTTCTCCTGTGTACTCAACCTCAGGCGCTGTAAATTACCACCCGGCCTCAGGCGCGGGTCCAGGTTGGGATTGTTTTGCGGTATAGAATCATAATGATTAATCACATCCAACAAGGTATTGATGCCGTTCTGCCCTGCATTGTGCATAAACCCGCCATAAGCGTTGCCATTTACATCTACCAAATCCCTCAGCGACGGGGCACGTGTATTATTTATGTCATTCGGCAAAGTAAAGGAACCTGTTACACCATTATTGCGCGAGGTGGGGGCAATATCAAACTCCGGCCCTGCATGGCAACGTTGACACCCTGCACCTCCACCTACTCTTATACCATTGGCATCAAATACTGGTGCCTGCATAAACAATCCTTTCCCCTGGTTTTCCTGTTGGCTAAAATTCGGGAAAGGCCCGTTGGGGTTACCCGCTTGTACAATACCCGCATCGTATTTTGAATCAAACGACTGTATGCTCCGTACAAATTGCGCCAGCGCCAGTTGTATCCTGTTTTCCGTTATCTGCGCATCACCGTACACCCATGTGAACAGTTCTGGGTAGTACCATATACCGTTCATTTTCGCGATCAGGTCGGTTATATTGGGGTCGCCATTCTGGCCGCTATACCCCATTTCGGCATGGTCTTGTATAGGCTGTGTAGTCTGCTGCTCCAGTGTGGCCGCCCTTTCGTCCCAAAAGAAACGCACCTCGTTAGCGAAGCGTGCATTCACCAACCTCATAGAATGTCTGCCGGTGGTACCGTTTACCCCCTCGCTGGCGCTGGCTGTATCCCCAAAGGCAAATTGCTGTTTGTGACAGCTGGCACAGGACTTACTATTGTTCACCGATAGTTTTTTATCGTAAAACAGTACCCTGCCCAGGGTTGCCCCCTTGTCGGTTATTTCATTATTCAGCGGAGTATTGTCTTTGGTTATATAGTTAGGGATAGCCTGGTTCGCATAATTATCAGGCTTGCCCAAATCAAGAGTACCTGATATAGCGATAAACGCGGCTATGGGCAATGCTGCTAAAAAGAGTCGCTTCATAAAGAGAGTGTGTTTGTGTGCCGGGGCTATCCCCATTCTACTAAGGACTGAATATATATGATAAAGTTTAACGCAGATTAAAAATTATTTCAACTGAGCTTTCCGGTATTTTTATATTGATTTTAATCTATATAGTAAAAACCCCGTATTACATTTATACAGAGTGGTTATACCATTTTTTCTAAGAGTTGATTAATGCACAACGGCCTGGTAAGGGCCGTTGTGTTTTTATCCGACTTAGCTAAAATTTTTTCTATATTTACATAACAATCATGTGCCTTGAACCATCGCTACATCTTGTCATTTTGCCTGTTAGCTATTGCCTGCAATAAGCCTGAAATGGCGTCTTATTCCTGCAAAGTGCCTGCAATAGTGCTGCAACAAGAGGGTTTTTCTGCCTCGGAATGGGACACAATTATCACTACGGTTTATGAACCGGACTTCCAATACCTAATAGCGTCTGACACCTTTATAACTACAGATATCACCAATGAACTGCTGGTTACCCCTGATATACATAGCCCCAAAGACTTCAGCGTATTTCTTCCTTCCGTCAACCGTGTGTTCCTGATTTATGATATAGGGTTCTTTACACATTTTCAGCAGGCACCGG
>JACFNS010000083.1:0-4785 GCA_019454705.1 Taibaiella sp.
CGGCAAGCCGTTGGTATACGGTGCCATCTATCAGTACGAAGGCCAGGTAGCGGTGTGGAATGTACAAAACGAAGATGGCAGCTGCTCACCCAACTACCGCGATCTGTACCCCGACGTGAACGCGGCAGCCATACCCAATTGTGCGGACGGTGGTGTAATACCTACCATAGCAGGTATCATAGGCTGTATGCAGGCCAACGAAGTGATTAAGTATATAACAGGCATAGGTGATGTGCTGGCAGGAAGGTTATTAGTATTAAATGCCCAAACCATGCAAAGCCGTATTATCAAATTAGGTTCAGCTACCCGTACCATCATTACTGCTTTACCCGCAACCGTACAGCCACAGGAGATAACAGCTGATGAACTAAAGGAAAATACATCAGTTTATCAATTGATAGATGTGAGAACAAGAGAAGAACACAGTTTGTACAATATAGGTGGGCTGCACATACCATTGCAGGAGTTGACAACAGCAGAAATACAAACGGAAAAACCTATAGTGTGTTATTGTGCTTCAGGCAGGCGTAGTGCAGAGGCTGTCAAGGTATTATCAGGTAAATACCCCGGTGCAAAATTATACTCATTGCAGGGCGGCCTCGATGTTTGGCCTGTGGAGTATCACGGGTGAGCGGCTACCCATACTTCCCCGTCTTCAAATACTTCTTTCTTCCAGATGGGTACTGTTTGTTTCAGCGTATCAATGATATAGCGGCAGGCGTCAAAAGCAGCATCGCGGTGAGCTGCAGATACAGCAATCATCACAGGCACTTCGCCAATCTGTAATACACCCGTGCGGTGATGAACAGCTATCTTATGCACCGGCCATTTGTCCATAGCCTGCTCTGCTATCTTGCGCATCTCTTTTATGGCCATGCGCTCGTAGGCTTCAAACTCCAATCGAACAACCTGTTTGCCTTTCGTCTGCGAACGTACTGTGCCTATGAAAACATCAATACCCCCACACTCCGGCGACTGTACCAGGTTGATGCAATGGCTTACATCCAGAGGCTCTGTTGAAAGTAAAATGTCTATCATGCTATCCTCCGCTTACAGGTGGAATAATCGCTATCTCATCTCCGGTATTAATAACAATGTCTGCATGCGCGTACTCATCATTCACCGCTATCATATACGATGCCAGTTCTTTCAGCTTGGGATATTGTTCCTCCAGTATTTCTTTCAGGCTAGCAATATCAGTATTTTTGCCCAGGCTTATCTGTACCGACTCTCTGCCAAATATATCCTTTGCTATGCCAAATGCCAGCACTGTTATTTCCATAGCTGCAAGTTAGTTAAGGTAAATGTTTCAACAATACATTTATACCGGCACCTAGTACCAATAATGCCGTTACCCGTCGTATCACCAGCGGGCTGAACTTTACTGCACCAAGGTTAGAGCCCAGCAATCCGCCTGCCAGTACAGCACCGCCAAGGATGATAATACGTGTATAGTTCATATCGGCAGGCATATTTGATAACTGTCCGGCTATACCTGCCAGCGAATTGACGAGTATAAATACACTGGCTGTTGCCGCTATCCGTTTGGCACTGTCCCAGTTTAAGATATTCAGCACCGGCGAAAGGAATATACCGCCACCTATGCCCACCATACCCGAAAGGAAACCGATAGCACCACCTAAGATGGTGTTAATGGCAGGGTGTGCGTAGCTTCGTGAATTGTCCTCTACATTAGATTGAGTTTTTACCCAAAGCAATACCGCAGCCAATACCAGGCTGCTGCCCAGCAGGATGAAGAAGGCACTATGGCTGATGGGCAAGGATGCTCCTATATACGCCAGGGGTACACTCACCAACACTATGGGTAGTATCTTCTTCCAGGCTACCTGTCCGTTGCGTATGAAAACGATGGTGCCACCCGTTACCACTATCACATTACACACCAATGCAATCAACCGCATCTCCTGGAAAGGAAGGACATATAAGGATAACAACGCCAAGTAGCTGGAACCCCCGCCAAAACCTACGGAGGCATATACAAATGCAATGACAAAAAAGAAAATAGCAAGTTCCCAATGAGGCATGTGTAATATTAGAAAATTACCCTGCCAAAGAGAAATAAAAAAGCCGAGCGTTGATACGCTCAGCCCCTATAAACCCTATCACCATGAAAACAGTACAAAAGTACTACAGGTCATTAATTCAAAATGTAACATAAGTCACTATGTATTCCTGTCGCATAAAATACTTTCGTAACCTGAATTCGTAATATGAATAGAGTATTTCCCCTGTTGGCAATATGGATGTTGTTGCCATTCGCACTTCTTGCACAAAGCAGTTTTGATTATACGGTTGAGCTAAAGCCTGTCACAGTCGCTGGTTTGCCGGGGTTGCATTCCTATGCTTTTGCGCAGCATGGTGGTAAATGGCTGCTGATAGGTGGCCGCAAGGATGGTATCCACCCCCGCCAACCATTCAATGCTTTCGCTACTGCACAAAACAATACCGATATATATGTGGTAGATATTCAATCCGGGCAAAAATGGTCGGCTTCTGTAACAGGGTTGCCAACAGCCCTTGCAGAGCAACTACAATCTACAAACATGAACTTTCACCAGGTAGCGGACACGCTCTACATTATTGGTGGATATGCATATTCCCCTACGGCAGCAGACCATATCACATTCCCGAACCTTACTACCGTTGACGTACCGGGGTTGATACAAGCTGTTGTTAACAATAGCCCCATCAGTACCTATTTCAAACAAATGACTGATACTGCATTTGCTGTTACAGGCGGGCATCTGAACGTGATAGGTGATGTGTTTTACCTGGTGGGCGGTCACAAGTTTACCGGCAGGTACAACCCGATGGGTAATCCGACCTATATACAGGCCTACACCAACCAAATACGGAAGTTCAGGATAAATAATACAGGCACGCTGAGTATTTCAGATTACACTACTATTACCGACCCTGTACACCTCAGAAGAAGGGATTACAATTTATTGCCGCAAATATTTCCTGACGGAACGGAAGGTTTCACAATATCATCAGGTGTATTTCAATTAACCGCCGACTTGCCATTTTTATACCCCGTTGATATTAAAGCAAGCGGCCACACTGCTATTACAGGCTTCAACCAATACCTCAGCAACTATCATTCTGCTACCGCCAGTCTTTACGATAGCGCTACTAATGCTATGCACAACCTTTTTTTCGGCGGTATCAGCCAGTATTATTACCAGAACGGCTTACTGATCAAAGATGATAATGTACCCTTTGTAAAAACTATTAGCCGCCTTACGCGAAAATCCGATGGGACCTTGCAGGAGTTTCAACTGCCGGTAGAAATGCCGGGGCTTAAAGGTTCAAGTGCTGAATTTATTCTGAACCCCCAGGTAGCACATTACGAGTCTGAAATCATCAAGATGCACAGTTTCTCTGGGGATACCGTTATGATTGGTCATATCCTGGGAGGTATCAGCAGCACAGACCCAAATGCTTTTGCCAATAACAGTGTAAGCAGTACCGCTGCAGACAATACCATATACGAGGTATGGCTTATAAAGGGCGCTAACGCTGATGTGGAAGTAATCGAAGGAAAGAAAGATTATGGTATGGATGTATACCCTAATCCCGCGAAGAGCAGCATAAACATAAAGCTGCAGAATACTGATTTTAAATATGCCGATTACTATTTGTCTTCAGTAGACGGGCGCATCCTGGTGCATGGTAGTTTCACAGTCAATGAGGTAATGAACGGTGTCTATAAACTACCGTTGCCGGAAAGTATACCTGCACAACCTGTTTTTCTTACAATGTCTTTCGACAACCTGCATTTTTCAACGATTACACTCAATAAGTTGTAGAACGGGTAAGAATTTCAGTTAATTTATTCTGCTTGCTTTTGATAATTAGCTCTAAGCCTGGAATAAGCAATAAATAGAAAACCGGAAGACAGCATCCCTGCCATTTGAAGGGTATCATCCAAATAGATAATGCTGTAGGACAGCAGAAACAGCCCTGCAATGTAAACCATAGATATGAACGCCCACTTTTTTGTCATGCCGTAAGTTAAATAAAAAAGCCGAGCGTTGATACGCTCAGCCCCTATAAACCCTATCACCATGAAAACAGTACAAAAGTACGACACTGTCCATATCTGAAATGTAACAAAAGTCACAAACTTTCTTAAATAGTTGTTAAACAGTATGCCCAACAATGGGTTTTATCAGCTGTTGAAGTTTAGGGGGTATTTTGTTAAACGTTTTTGCCGGACCAGCTATATCTTTTTAATCAAAACTACCAACCGACAACCTTTTAAGACAGCTTCGTGTATCGGGATAGAACAATTCTGTCTTATACGAATTCTTGATGGTTGATATATCTGTCATAGGGGGTGGTTTTTCAGGTTTGGCAGCTGCATGTTATGCAGCAAGGGACGGTTATAATGTAACTATACACGAAAAGAACAGTACTATCGGCGGCCGGTGCAGGCATTATACCGAGGATGGTTTTGTATTTGATATGGGGCCCAGCTGGTACTGGATGCCCGATGTATTCGAGCGTTTTTTCAATGACTTCGGCAAATCCGTATCTGATTATTATGAGTTGGTACAGCTTGACCCTGGCTTTAAAGTATTTTATAAAGATGCAGACCCGTTGTTGGTACCCGCTGATGTCAACAAACTGTACGATATATTTGAAAATATAGAACCCGGCAGTGCCCGGAAACTGAAAGCTTTCCTGCAGGATGCGGCCTACAAATACCGGATAGGCATGACAGACCTGGTATACAAACCCTCTTTATCCTTCACTGAA
>JACFNS010000083.1:4795-8472 GCA_019454705.1 Taibaiella sp.
GCCACGTACACCGGTTCTTCAAAGATCAACGCCTTATTCAACTAATGGAGTTTCCAATACTCTTCCTGGGCGCAATGGCAAAAGATATACCTGCATTGTACACGCTGATGAACCATTCGGCCTTGGTGCAGGGCACATGGTACCCTATGGGTGGTATGAACAGGATAATATCAGCCATGGAACAACTGGCAATAGAACTAGGTGTCAATATTGAGACCGGCTCGCAGATAGAAAAGATAGATGTAAAGGAAGGAAAGGTCACCGGCATTATTGATAATTATGGATATATAAGAACTCGTGCTGTAATATCATCGGCTGATTATCATCATACAGAACAACTGCTGCAACCTGAATACAGGAACTACACGGAAAAGTATTGGGAAAAGAAAACATTTGCCCCGTCCTGTTTGCTGTATTATGTAGGTGTCAACAAAAAAATAAAGAACCTTGAACACCACAACCTGTTTTTTGATGCGGATTTTGATAAACACTCCCGCGAGATATATAAAACTAAAGAATGGCCGGAGCATCCGCTGTTTTATGTATGCTGTCCTTCAAAAACAGATGACAGTGTTGCACCCGCAGGCTACGAAAATCTGTTTATCCTCATCCCCATTGCTACCGGGATAGAAGACGGTGAAGCGATACGCAGAAAATACTTTCCTGAGATCATCAGCAGGATAGAAATGCATACGGGCGAGGTAATAGCGCCAAACGTAGTGTACAACAAATCGTATTCGCTCAACAACTTCATCAGTGATTACAACGCCTATAAAGGCAATGCCTACGGCCTGGCAAATACATTGTCTCAAACGGCCATTCTCAAGCCATCACTCAGGAATAATAAACTAAGTAACATGATATATACAGGTCAGCTGACTGTACCGGGTCCGGGCGTGCCGCCTTCGCTCATATCAGGTAAGTTGGCAGCTGAGCAGGTAATAAAAACGATAAAGAAATCGACCTATGAAACAGTTGTTTGACAAAGTATCCGAAACTACCAGCAGGGTGACGACCCGTGCATACAGCACCAGTTTTTCGTTGGGCATATTTTGTGTCAACAAACGTCTGCGTGGAGCTATATATAACATATATGGCTTCGTCCGTTTTGCAGACGAAATTGTGGATAGCTTTCATGACTATGATAAAGATGTTTTGCTGGAAGAGTTCAAACAGGATACTTATAAGGCCATAGAGCGGGGTATAAGCACCAACCCGATACTCAACAGCTTTCAGCACACGGTTCGTAAGTATAATATCGAGCGGGAGCTGATAGACTGTTTCCTGAAGAGTATGGAGATGGACCTGGGTAAGACAGACCATGACAGGCTCTCGTACGAAGTGTATATTCTCGGTTCGGCAGAGGTGGTGGGCCTGATGTGCCTGCGCGTTTTTACCGAAGGTGATGAGCAATTGTATCAAAAGCTGAAGCCTGCTGCCATGCGGTTGGGTGCTGCCTTCCAGAAGGTAAACTTCCTGCGCGATATGAAAGACGACTACCAGGCGCTGGGGCGCACCTATTTTCCGGGTATTGATATGCGCTATTTTACTGTTGTAGATAAAATACGTATTGAATATGAAATAGAAAAAGATTTTGAAGCCGCTATGGAAGGCATCAGGCAATTACCTGAGAGTTCAAGATTTGGCGTATATGTGGCTTGTGTGTATTATATGCGCCTGTTCGCTAAAATAAAATCACTGCCTTCAGAAAGCATTATGCAAAGGAGGATAAGAATACCCAACTATAGTAAACTCGGCTTGTTATTTACTTCATATTTCAAACATAGCCTGCATTTATTATGATGACAGTCATTTACATACTGACAACATTAGCGGCCGCATTTGCTATGGAAGGAGTGGCATGGCTGGCGCACAAATACCTGATGCACGGTGCCCTGTGGAACCTGCATGCAGACCATCATAAAAAAACATCACCTTCATTTTTTGAAAAGAACGACTACTTCTTCCTGATATTCGCGCTGCCGGGTATTACTATGATGGCTGTTGGTACTTTTATTGAGCCGCTACGCATACTCCTGTTTGCTGGCATCGGTATTACCATATACGGTTTTACATATTTTTTCGTCCACGACATATTCATCCACCAACGATTCAAAATATTCAGGCATACGGATAATTTTTATTTACGGGCCATAAGGCGGGCGCACAAAATGCACCATAAACATATTGGCAAAGAAGAAGGCGAGTGTTTCGGCATGTTGTGGGTGCCTATGAAATACTTCAGGGAAGAACTGAAAAGAAAAGAGGCGAGATGAATATGAAATATACATACCTGCTGATAGATCTGTTGTGCATATTGGTGCCTTTGCTCGCATCATTCCACAGGTTGTCGCCTTTCTACAAAGAGTGGAAATACTACTTACCTGTTAACATAGTAGTCACCGCATTCTTCCTGGTATGGGATGCAATATTTACTGATATGGGGATATGGGGGTTTAATGAGAGTTACATCACAGGGATTAAGCTATACAACCTGCCTATAGAAGAAGTATTGTTTTTTATCTGTATCCCTTATGCATGTACTTATACTTATTATGTCATCACAACCCATATAAAAATAAAACAGACCGTAACACCGTTGTATATAAGCAGGGTATTGATTCTCGTGCTGACTACGATGGCTTTATTGAATACCGACAGGTTGTACACGTCTGTTACATTTTTGTTACTCAGCTTATTGCTGATTGTTTTGCTTATAAGTAAAACAGGTATACCGCGCAGCTTCTACACCACCTACATGCTGATGTTAATACCGTTTTTTATATCTAACGGATTGTTGACAGGTAGCTGGTTGGACGAGCCTATAGTATGGTACAACGACAACTACAACCTGGGTATAAGAATGGGCACGATACCTTTTGAAGATAGTTTCTATGCCATGTTAATGTTATTGATGAACATATCGGGTTATGAATGGTTAAAAAGCAAAGCCGAATTATTTGAATTAAGAAAATTGAAAACCGCCGAATAAATAGAGAATTATGAACAGGTATATAAACAGGCAAAATGATGTGATACTCGTTAACGAAAAGGATGAGTGGCTGGGGCTGGAAGAAAAGATGGAAGCACATAAAAAAGGCCTCTTGCACAGGGCGTTTTCTGTTTTTGTGCTTAACAGTAACAATGAAGTACTGATGCAGCAGCGTGCCTTAGATAAGTACCATTCAGGCGGCTTATGGAGCAATACTTGCTGCTCTCATCCGCGTGCAGGTGAAAGTACATTGCAAGCTGCGCACCGCAGGCTGCAGGAAGAAATGGGCTTTGACTGTGAGTTAGAAAAAATATTCACTTTCAGGTACAAGGCGGATGTAGATAATAAGCTGATAGAAAATGAATATGACCATATATACATCGGCTACTATGATGGAACGCCTATCCTGAATGAAGAAGAAGTATCGCAATATAAATTCGTAGCATTAGATGAACTGGCAGAATGGATGGGACGTGAGCCGGAAGCCTTTACTGTCTGGTTCAGGATGGTATTGCCAAAGTTTCTTGAGCATAGCAGGTTGTTGAAAAAGGTAGCGTAGTAGTCAACGCAGACCAAACAAACAAAAAAGCGCCCCGCTATATAGCGGGGCGCTTGCGCTTATTGCAAATCTGAAATTATGCTAAATCAAACCTGTCTGCATTCATCACTTTATTCCATGCTGCTA
>JACFNS010000084.1 GCA_019454705.1 Taibaiella sp.
ATGGGGTATTGCCAAACCCGATTTGAGCCAGTCAACGAATGGATGGAAATATTTTGACGTACAGTTCCTATCCTGGGGCAGCAAGATAAAATCATATCCACATTACATAACGAGGGATACCACGCTTGTACGGTTTACGTTCATATCAGACAGCACAGATACCGGGAAAGATGGCTGGATGATGGATAATTTCAGAACACATAATGTGACCGAAAGTATCGAAACCATCACCAACAACAACCTTATATCCATATATCCCAATCCTGCCGGTGACTATATTTATATTAAGACCAATTACAACTATTATGCAAAGCCTGAAATAGTAATATACAACATGCAAGGGCAAGAAGTCTATGCCACAAAAGAGCTTCCAAAAAACGGTTACCTGCATGTTAACTTACCAGCGGGAATATACACTCTTGTCTATTCGACAGGCACAGAAAGGGCTGTAAAACAAATAGTTATACGCAAATGACCTCTCTATTTTCTTGTTAATTGCCCGTTAACCGCTTGCAAACCGGGCGTTAACAAGAGGCGAAAATTTCCCATGTCTGGAACCCCGCCGCATCTTTGTGTCACAATAGCAAACAAACACAAACAACAAACAAATCAATCAAACAAACCAACTAAAAAAACAAACAAAATGAAAAAGTCAATCGTAATAGCAGCCTTCTCAATCTTCGGTTTCGCAGCTAACGCTCAAAACCAGGCTAACCAGTCTTCTTCTGCTTCTCAAACAGTGCAGTTGTCGCTGAGCAACGCTATCGAAATCACTTTTACAGGTAACAACAGCGCAACAGGTGCTGACGTAACCATCCCTTTCACAACTGTGAATGACTACGCTAACGGTGTTGAGAGTGATGCACAGGAACTGAAAGTACGTTCTAACAAAAACTTCTCTGTAGCTGTAAAAGCTAACGCAGGTGAGTTCTCTTATACAGGTAACACTACCCCTGCTCCTGAAATGCCCGTAGAAGGTGTACTGGCTGTAAAAGTAACAGCTAACGGTACAGGTGGTAACATCGCAGGTTCTTTCAGCGAGTATGCTACACTTACTTCAAGCAACCAGGACCTGATAACAGCTGCTGACCGTGGTGGCAACCAGACTTTCAGCGTGAAGTATAAAGCTACCCCCGGTTTTGCTTACCCTGCAGGTACATACGCTGTAGATGTAGTTTATACCGCTACACAGGAATAATCAAGATTGTCTCTCTCGTTGTAATATTAAACAGGTGCCCCGTAAGGCACCTGTTTTGCTTTAAATATCTTCGTCTATTCTGTATTTTTCCGACAGCTTTTTGGGCGCTACGGTGCAGTAGGCAACGGTGAGTATATCTTTTAACATCTCTTTTCTCACTGTTTTCAGGTTGACATGCGTCCAGCCCTGTTTGCCCCATGCATTGGGCACGGGGTAAACCACATTTTTATCAAAGGTGCAGAACACATCCTGGTCGAAGGGTGAGAGCTTGAGCGTCATGCGGTTTTCAGGTTCGTTCATGGTAGCAAATATCTTTTTGCCTACCCTGAAGGAAGTCTTTTCGAAATGCGGCTCTTCTGTCACTTCGTCGAATGACATAGCCAGTTGGCGTGCTGTTTTGGTGGTGACCATCCCTATTTTACTTTAAATAAGTGTACGGTATCAAGATAAAACTCGGGCATGTTTTTGTTTTCAGCGATGTAGTTATACACTTCTTTCTCACTTTGCAGTTTAAGCATGTTTTCGTCACCGACTACAGCACCTGTCATTTTTGAGCCATCTTTATTTATATCCAGTATCCGCAGGAAGATATACCAGTGGCCTTCAAGAGGATTGGTGAAATATGGTATATTCAGGAACCGGTCGCCCTGCACTTTTGAATAGTATACATTGCCTTCGTATGTGGGGTTGGTACCTCCCCTGTTCCAAAACCTGACATGGTACTGATGAGGGTAAGCACTTTCGTATACTTCGTAAAAATTATTTTTATTCGTGTCTTCCTCAAATTTCCATTTGCCAATCAGGCGGTCATCGTCAAGCGACGCATCGGGCTGGTTTATAGGGTAAGTAGAAATGTTGTCGCATCTGCAATAAACTGACAGAATAACAAGAACAGGAATCAGCAGCCGTATATTCATACAATAAAGATATGAAATATCTACGCACCCTTACTCTCCGCATGATCCACGTTGGCCAATTGGCCGCAGGCAGCATCAATATCCTTGCCACGGCTACGGCGTAGTTTGGCATTCACTTTTTTCGACTCCAGGTAACGCATAAACTGCATGGTCTGGTCTTCGTCGGGCTTGCTGAAGTCGGCCTGCTCTATGGGATTATATTCAATGATGTTGACCAAATCGGCAGGCACCTGGCGGTATATCTTCACCAGTTCGTCAGCATCTTTTATACTGTCATTCACACCATTGAAGAGGATATATTCGAAAGTAATTTCGTTCTTCGTCTTTTGATAAAAATAATTCAGAGCATCTACCAGGGCTTTCAGGTTATTGGTTTCGTTGATGGGCATTATTTCGTCGCGCTTGATATCGTTGGCCGCATGCAGCGACAGCGCCAGTTTGAACCTCACCTGGTCGTCGCCCAGTTTTTCAATCATTTTAGCTATGCCCGCTGTTGATACTGTTATACGTCGTGGACTCATACCCAGGCTATCGGGCGAGCTGATGATGTCTATGGCTTTCAGTACGTTTTTATAGTTTAGCAATGGCTCGCCCATGCCCATGAATACAATGTT
Source organism: Taibaiella sp. (assembly GCA_019454705.1). Classification (GTDB taxonomy): domain Bacteria; phylum Bacteroidota; class Bacteroidia; order Chitinophagales; family Chitinophagaceae; genus UBA5543. Next base: position 2,730 of record JACFNS010000084.1, read on the forward strand.
GGTCAGGGGGCGGCCATAGTGCTTCATAGCCTGCTCGTGTGCCAGCACTACTTCGTCCACTATTTCGTCGTAATCCACGTTTCGCTTACGGGGCAGGAAGCCCGTAGCGCAGAATTTGCAGGACAGGGAGCAGCCTACCTGTGATGAAACGCATACCGTCATCCGTTTATCGGTGGGTATCAGCACGCTTTCTATAAAATAGCCATCGTGCAGTTGCAGGCGGTTTTTGATAGTTCCATCGCTGCTGAACTGGCTGTGGTGGATTTTAACCTTGGGTATATAGTATTCAGCAGACAGCTTTTCGCGGAGCTGTTTGGGCAGGTTGGTCATATCATCAATACTTCCGGCAAACTTCTTCCATAGCCATTCGTACACCTGTTTTGCACGAAATTTAGGCTCGCCCCACTGTTGGAGTAATGCTTCAATTTCAGGCAATTCTATATGCCGCAAGTTTTTCATGCTGCAAAGGTACGATGCTTAACGTTATCAATTTTCTTTATATACTATCGAAAATGTTATAAATATTAACGTTGGTTAAAAAAACTATGAATACTATACGCCTTATATGGATTTTTATAATTTAGGCGGCAAATCATCGCTATATGAAAAAAGTCTTACGTTTTTTACTGATACTCATTATAATCCTGTTTGTGGGATACCTGATATTATGTATAGCCACACCGGCAACTATGACCGTTGTAAGAAGTACAACCATCAATGCACCTAAAAATGTGGTGTGGAACCAGATGGTGGACCTGGAAAACCAGCAGAACTGGAGCCCATGGAAAGAGATGGACCCCAGTATTAAAACAACTATTACAGGCCCTGCAGGCCAGGTGGGCCAAAAGTCGTCATGGACCAGCGAGGGTAATGTAGGCGATATGACAATAAGCACTGTAGAAGGTGACAGTATGCGCTACGATCTGCATTTCGTAAAACCTTTTGCGGGTGAGGCTGTAGGCTGGGAACTGTATCAGGAGATGATGGTGCTGTTGTAGCTACTAACGGTTATTCAGGCGAATCTTCATTCTGGATGCGTGGAATGAGTGCATTATTTGGCAAAAGGATGATGGAAAAAATGCTGGACCGCGGACTGGAACTGCTAAAGGAATATGTAGAAAGCGGTAAAGCTGAAGTACCCGCCCCTGCTTATGTTATCGAGGATTATACTTTCCCGGCTACCACATTTGCTACCATACGCAAGACTATTAAGATGAATGAAATGGATAGTTTCATGCACCAATCTGACCGCGACATTAAAGCAGCTTCAGGTAGCCAGATAAAGGGTAATAAATATATTATAGCTTATACCTGGGACGAGGCCAAAGGCGAAACCGATATTGCTATGGCATACCCGGTAAATGGACCAGTAAAAGGTTTGTCAATGCTCGATATTCCTGAAAGTAAGGGTTATAAACTGGTGCTGACAGGTGCCTATACCATGGAGAATTTTCAAAATGCACATGGTGCCATAGGTAAACATGCAGGCGAGAATGGACTGACTGACCCACTGATGATGGAGGAGTATATAACCGGTCCAGACCAGGAAACAGATAGTAACAAATGGGTGACACATATTTATTACCTGCACAAGTAATTTTTCATACTTACATCATAAAAGCAGCCCTGCACAATTGCAGGGCTGCTTTTTCGTTATTTACGATAGCTGCCAGTATATTCGCAATTCCAACGCAGCGTTTTTTATAGCCAATGAAGCTATCGGTAATAATAGTCAACTACAATGTAAAGTACTTCATAGAAGTATGCCTGCATTCGGTATTTCGTGCCGCTGAAGGTATAGCAGCTGAGGTAATTGTGGTAGACAACAACTCGAAAGACGATAGCTGCACCATGATAAGGGCTAAATACCCTCAGGTAAGGCTGATAGAGAATAAGGAGAACCTGGGCTTCTCCCGAGCCAATAACCAGGGGGTAGCTATAGCACAGGGCGAGTACATACTGTTCCTGAACCCTGATACGGTAATGCCGGAGGATTTTCTGCGGAAAATGATAGGCTATATGGATGCCCACCCCGAAGCGGGCAGCATAGGCCCCAGGTTGATAGACGGGCGCGGGAAATATGCCCCTGATGGCAAGAAATCGTTCCCCAGCCTGTCGGTGGCCATTTTCAAGACAACTGGCATCAATAAGATTTTTAAGAACTCCACTTACTTCAATAAATATTACGCCGTACATGTGCAGGAACATGAAACGGCGGAGGTGGACATACTCTCAGGCTGCTGCATGATGGTAAGGCGCAGCGTGATAGACAAAGTAAATGGCGCTTTTGACGAGGCTTACTTTATGTATTGCGAAGATTTTGACCTTTGCTACCGCATACAGAAGGCGGGGTATAAAAACATCTATTATCCCGAAGTAACGCTGATACATTACAAAGGCGAAAGTACACGCAAGGCCACTATATCGCACGTGCGGATATTCAACGACGCACTTTCCGTTTTCGTGCGGAAGCACTATTCCAAGACCAACGCACGTTTATTCATAATGCTCATAAATGTGGGTATTGTATTGCGTGCAGTGCTGAGCGTGGTGAAGCAACTGCTGAAAGTGCTACGCCTGCCCATCTTCGACGCAGCGATATTACTGGGCACACTGGCATTTATGACAACATTCTGGGTAGAGGAAGTGAAGCATATTTTACCCATTCCGCTCGAATCGATATTAAAAACCTTCCCTGTATATATTGGTATATGGATACTTAGCCTGTTCTTCAATGGTGTGTACGACCAGGCATATAAAGCCACACGTGTTGTGCGGGGCATGGCTATTGGCACTGTGGTGATACTCGCCTACTATGGTTTGCTGCCGCCTGAGCTCCGTTATTCGCGGGCGATTATCATATTCTCCGCCTTTATAGGTACGGTGGCCATGCTGGGGCTGCATGGCCTGTTGTACAGGTTAGGTATTTTTAAGTTCATACGTTACGACCAGTTGCCCGGCAAAGGCGTGATAGTAGCACATGAAGCAGAATATGAACGTACGAGGGCAACGCTGAAAAACGTTCATTACGCGCCTGAAATAACTGGCAGGGTAGAACCCTCGGGCGAAAAGGGCAATTCCCTGGCTACTTTGCCAGAATTAAGCAAGTTTGCCTACGCTGCAGGTGTAGAGGAAATCATCTTTTGCATTAACGGCTTTAGCTATGCGGAGATGTTCCGCCAAATGGAGCAATGCGGCATAGCATATGAGTACAAAATACATATACCCGGCAGCAATAGTTTTGTAGGCAGCAATTCCAGCCAGACTGCCGGTGATTTGTACACACTCGACCGTCGTTACAACCTGGCTGACTTTGCCAAACAACGCAACAAACGTTTGATAGATGTGTTCTCCGCATTTGCGTTTATCCTGCTATCGCCGATACTCCTGTTCATTGTAAAGAAGCCGGGAGTTTTCCTCAGCAACTGCATAGCTGTATTAAGCGGCAGGCGAACATGGATAGGCTATAGCCATCAGCATCCCTATCTACCACGTATCAGAAAAGGTGTTTTGCCGGCTTATAATATTGTTGCAGGCTATAGGCCCGATGAAGATGCCGCTGAAAAACTGGATGTATTGTACGCCCAGGACTATACCTCGGACACAGACATCAGGCTGATACTTAAGAATTTAAAATATCTGGGTGGATTTTAGTAAAAAGATTTTGCAAAAATCAGAAGTTGGTTATTTTTGCAATCCCAATTGACAATCCTCCTTAGCTCAGTTGGTTAGAGCACCTGACTGTTAATCAGGGGGTCTCAGGTTCAAGTCCTGAAGGGGGAGCAGACCAGCAAAGGGTTTCAGACGATCAAAGTCTGGAACCCTTTTTCATTTGCACATAATTTGCACATAAATTTATGTGTATGACAGTTTCATCCGGTTTGCGGCGCGGGAGGACGAGTGCAACCTAGCACCTTAGGTTGAAACATAAGGACGGGAGCGAGCAAACGGGATTACTTGAAGAATGGAGGTTCTGTACACGGTGGCAGCAATAGTAAACCTACCGATTACTTAACTTTAGGTACCGATGCGCCGGGTATCTTCAACCTGTACCTGGATAACGGATACTGCAACGTAACCAGCGGGGATATGATTGTAGATACCAACTGTACTCCCATTACCTGGGCGGGTAAGCCGGGCAGGCTGAATACGGAAGCGATAGAAAGCAGGTTAAAACCAGTATTAAACCTGGTACCCAATCCTGCCGAGAACGGCACGAAACTTGTATATACGTTTACAAGATTTGAATCAGAGAAGCGGATAGAAGTATATGATGTGACGGGAAGATTGATGGTAAGCCTGCTGGCTGACGGGATACAAGGCAATATCTGGTTGTCTTTAGACAGGTTTACACCCGGAATATACCAGGTGGTGCTGAAGCAGGATGGGAATGTGCTGCTGCATGAAAAACTGAGCGTGATTAAATAAACAAAAAGTAGGATAGCAGGGAATATTTCCTGCTATCCTTAATAAAAACATACAGAGGATAGTTTAATAATTTACAAATCTACAATACATGAAAGCAACGATACTATTGTTTGCGTATGTTTCAATCCTTTCCTTCGGGAATTTTGGGAGCAACCTCTACGCCCAAAGCTGGCAATGGGGTGACAGGGGCGGTAGCCCGCAGTCCGTTTCTTCCAGCAATTGGGAAGAAGTAAAAGACATGGCTGTAGATGTTAACGGGAATATCTATATCCTCGCCAATGTAAAGTCGGACAATATATATGTGGGAGGCCAAAGCATTCCGGGACGTGGTGATATGGATATATGCTTAGCCAGTTTCCGGTGTAATGGCTCCTTACGCTGGGTTAAAATAATGGGGAGTGCTCATTATAGTGATGCTGCTATAGCTTTGAAGACTGATAAGTTGAATGGAGTATACCTGTCTGTAAATATGCCCAGGCTTGCACATAAATATCCTGTATATATTGATGATGATACTGTTATTAACAGTAATGATGAACGTGCATTTTATATTATCAAATATGATACGTCTGGTAATTTCAAATGGGTTCGCGCTCCCCAAGCTGATACAGTAACGTCAAGCTTTCAATCAGGGACTATTGATATGGATGTTGATAGTGCTGGTAATATCCATGCACTTTGCCTCCTATCCCCTGGACTGTTCGGAGGCAGCTTTGTTGCTGTTCCAACTTTTATTTTCTATGGGTATTGGTACCAGGATTGTGTACTGAAATACGACAGAGATGGCAACTTCCAGGGAGGAATGGCATTTGACACGGAACGCATTAGTGGAAAAATGGTTTGGGATGCACAGTCGGAGAAATATTATGTTACTGAAACATCAGGTGGTAGCCCGATAAAGATGGGTGATACATCTGTTGCGCCTGCTAGTGGGTTTATTGCCTGTTTCAATAAAGAAGGCAGATATCTATGGAACATCCAATCCAACGCAGCAGGTTTTGTGGGAAGACCGGTATTAGATGGACAAAAAAATATCTACTTGGGCGGAATAATAATTCCACCCTCTGCCACAAATCCCAACGCCAACTTTAATGGTTTCGTTGCTGGGCCAGACGCAAAATCAAATGGTTCCCCTTTTATTGTAAAAATTGACTCAAATAAAAAAAATGTTTGGGCTAAATACGGTTTGGTAAATAATGCAACATTTATAAGTGGTGTTGCAATGAGAAATTCTGGAGAGGTCACATTAGCTGGTCATTTTGGCGGTTTAT
>JACFNS010000085.1 GCA_019454705.1 Taibaiella sp.
CCTACCTGAAAAACGATAAGGATATCGCACTGCTGAAAAGCTGTGTCTTTCATTATGAATTTGAATTCATACACCCCTTTGCAGATGGCAACGGCAGGATGGGCAGGCTGTGGCAGACCGTCATACTGATGAGGCAATACCCTATGTTTGAATACCTGCCCGTAGAAAGATTAGTAAAGGAGCGGCAAAAACAATATTATGAAGCCCTGAGCCTGTCAGACAAGCAGGGGGCATCTACACCGTTCATCGAGTTTATGCTGGAGGTAATAGCGGATGCACTGGATGAACTGCTGAAGACACAAAACAAAAGCCTGACTACCGCTGACAGGATTGAATTATACAAAGAGAAAGTAAAAAACAAGGACTTCAGCCGGAAAGACTATATGCTGAATTTTAAAGAAATAAGCCAGGCCACAGCCAGCCGTGATTTGAAATGGGCGGTGGATGAAGGTATATTAGTACGTAGCGGGGATAAGCGAATGGCAAGGTATAGGTACTGATGATTATTACATAAAATACACCAATCGGGTAATGGGTGATAGAAAGGGCGTTTATAAGTAATGATATAAGCGAAGAGGCGGGGTGTCTTACCCTGCCTCTTCGCTTAACAATATGGATTGCCGTTACTTAAACGGACTGGAGTAAGCGGGGTTAGTCGCCAAACTGTTATCAGTAAGTGTGTTTAAAAATGCTACGAGGTCGGCTTTATCCTGTGCCGTTAATCTCAAACCTGTATTGGTAGTGGCAAGTAATGCAGGGTCCAGCGAGTTTGATTTTTTGATGCCATTATTGTAGTGATCTACTACTTCTTCCAGCGTTTGGAACCTGCCATCGTGCATATATGGCGCAGTCAAAGCAATGTTTCTCAAGCTGGGTACTTTGAATTTTGCCTTGTCTGAAGCTGATTTGGTTACTTCTTCCCTGCCAATGTCTGACTGCTGCCCATCAGCATCCAGGCCATTATTCATGTACCTGTTGTTGGTGAAGTTAAACCCGCCATGGCAGTGTGCGCAGTCTGCGCCCGATTGGGCAGGCAAAAACTCGTTGTATTCTAAAAAGAACAACTGCCTCCCTCTTTCTTCACTGGCTGTCAGCTTCACTTCTCCCGCCAGGTATTTATCATACCTTGATTGGTTGGAGACAATTGTATTCATAAACTGCTCCATGGCCAGCGATATTTTTTCAGACGTGATTTCATTACTGCCAAAAGCACGGATGAACTGATTTTTATAAGACTCCGAAGACGATAATTTAGAAACCACATTTTCCAATGTTTCATTCATTTCCAACGGATCTTGTATTGGTTTCAGCGATTGGTCACGCAGCAGGTGCGCCCTGCCGTCCCAAAAGAACTCATTGGTATGCCATGCTGTGTTGAAAACACTCATGGCTTGTCTTTTCCCTTTCTTCCCTTCCACGCCTATAGAAAAACGGGCAGTGTCTGTAAACCCATGCGACTGCAAGTGGCAGCTGGCGCAGGACTGGCTGCCATCTTTTGACAACATGGTTTCGTGAAACAACATTCTGCCCAGAGCTACACCTTCTTTTGTAGGGGGATTGTCTTTGAAGTCGGGCATGGGGAAGGTGCCGGGATTGAAATCGTATAAGGTACCATCGTATGTTACTGTATTTTGTGCAGCAGGCTCAGGGTCTTTCTTGCAATAGGCAAGAAATAACACGCTCAGTACCGTGCACAAAGCGAATGTGAATTTATTATTCATTACTAAAATTTTTGTTGGTTATAAATTCCGCATCTGTAAGCGTGTACAAAAAGGCAACAAGGTCTTTTTGCTCCTGCATGCTTAATTGTAAAGGACGCAGTTTAACACTCTTGTTTGGATGTGGTTTTCCACCTGAATTATAATGAGCAACTACATCTTCCAACGTCTTTACCGATCCGTCAAACATATAGGGAGCGGTAAGCCCTATGTTTCTGAGCGTTGGTACTTTGAACAAAGCCTTGTCAGATTCTTTACCGGTCAGGCGTTTACGGCCCGGGTCATTATATTCTATATACAGTCCGTTATTTTCAAAGCTGTAGTTGGTAAAGTTGAAACCTGAATGACAATCGCTGCAACCGGTGCGCATGCTGAAGAACAAGCGCATACCGCGTTGAGCTGCTTCGTCAAAGCCGCGTGTGTCGCCCCTGTTCATGTATTTGTCGTAGGCGCTGTTGCCGCTTACTAAAGTGCGCTCGTAAGTAGCAATAGCCCGTGTAATAACATAGGGGTCAGGCTCCCTGTCAAATATCTCACGGCTCATGTCAACGTATTGAGGTACATGCTTCATCCGCTCAGCTATGTCAACGATATTGAAGTTCATTTCGTCGTGCTCCTGTATAGGTACCAGTATCTGCATTTCCAGGGTTGGTACGCCACCTTCCCGTGTAAAGTAAGGTTGGTACGCCACGTTAGTTAGCGTGGGGGAATTCCTCCTGCCTGTCAATGAACCTGCACCTAAACTTTTAGCCACGTTATCACTGAATCCCAATTCAGTTTTATGACAGGAAGCACAACTGACTGTATAGTCTACCGACAACATCTTGTCATTGAACAACATTTTGCCCAGCTCCCATTTCCTGTAAGAAAACGGGTTTTCTTCCGGGAATGGTATCTCTGGAAAACCCGATGGGGCCTTCTGCAAAGCCAGCTCTGCAGGTAGTGTAATGCTGGCCTTTTCCTTGCAGGAACAGCAGGATATAGCCACAATGACCGCAGCTGTTACAAGTTGGAACCTCATGCTGATTAGTACATAAGCAACTTATTAACAGCGCTGTATCCGTCGGCGAATTTTGTATGAACAAAATACAAACCGGGTTTGCCCGGGGTTAATTGCACTGTCGAAGTTCCTTCAGCTTTGTTGGTAACAAGTATTGTTTTACCGCTGATGTCTGTAACAATAATATCTGCCTTTGACGCTCCTTGTTCAAACCTCATAGTAGCAAGCCCGTTTGCTGATGGGTTAGGGTAAATAGAAAACATTGATTTGCTCTCATTCCTATTTGCTATTGATACAGGGACGCCCGCAGAAAATACGTTGTCCCGGAAATTTGCCAGCAATTTAGCCTCATCAACACCGTCGCCGTGCGCTATCAGCCCCGACGATACATTTATCCCCTTTATAGCCATCGTGTAATCTGCCTTGATGGCTATTACCAGTTTACCGTTTTTCATAACACCGGTTGCAGGCACGGTAGTTTCAAAATAATGCTGGTCGCCCAGGGCGTGTATTTCATAAGTCTGGTTCAGCGATGCACCCGATTTCCCTTCCATGGCCACAAACCTGTAGCCTGCTGTCCAGCCCCAATGCATTGAAGGCGATTTTGGCGCTAACGGGTGTCCCGTTGGATGCAACGATGGGTCTGCATGGTTCACCGGTGTATCAACGCCAATGTGAAATGAAATGGACTCTACATTGGTGATGTTAAATGAACCGAGGTCGTCTACTACTGCCTGTCCGCCATTTGCCAGTATATAGTGGTTGGGTACGGGTGTAATCATCCCTCCATCATGCTTAATGCTGATTTTTGAAATGTAATATTCCAGGCGAGTTACGTTGAAATTGTTGCCCAGGTCATTTTGTGCTGCCTGGCTAAACGAGAAATTACCGCCGCCCAGTTGATGATTGACATGCAGTTGCACGGGAGTTTGAGCATGTGCAGTATTAAAGGTGAAACATGCTGCAAATAAAAACGCGAGTATATTTTTATTGATAAACATAGTATCTGTTTTTGTTGATGAATAAATGTAAAAGAATATACATGGCAATGACATGCCAAGTGTGCTACATGAAAAACAACATAATATCAGATACGGAACACACAGTAAAAAATATAAAGTGGTGGTGCGTGGAGCAGGGGCGGAGAATGGTCTGTGCGTAGTATGTCAGATATAACATAAAGAGGATTTTTCTGCAAAAAATAGTTAGCGTGCAGAATGGCTGTTTCCAGAGATTTGAACCAATGCAGTATTTTGCCGGTTTGCTGGTGGTCATCAACCGAGAGGGTTACCAGTTCATTGGAGCAACAGCCATCCTCTTCCATCTCGCCTTCGCAACACGACGGCTTTTCCTCAATGGTATTTACCGTGATATACTTAAAGCTTCCGCCGCAGTAGTGAAAGGAAAGAACACTACCCGAGAGCCCTGCCAGGTAGGCGACAATGAACAATATGATTACCAGGCGCTTCAAATCTCAGCTATTACCAGTTCAAATATATAAAAAATGAACCTGTTTTCATGTTTTTTGTGCAATAGAAAATATTCCCCCTCACCCCACTATCGCCACCACCGCTTTGTACACCCTGTTTACTACCGAGCTCATGCGCAGGTAGTCCAGCGTTTCGGGTTTGTCATCTTCGGTATGGTAGTTTTTGTTTCGGTAGAATGCACCGTCAGTTATCATAAGCGCCGGCCATTTGTACTGCCAGTAGTTGCGGTGGTCGCTGAAGTCAACGCCTGGTATCCACTTCGGCCCTTTGAATACTTTTACTTCTACGCCACCTCCATTTTTAAACTTGCGGGTGAACAGACGTGAAAACCTTTTGTCAAATGTTTTGCGTACTACGGTTATATAATCGCCCCTGCTGCCGTAGAATAGTTTCATGATGCCGAGGGGATAGTGTTGCGAGCCTTTTTTATCATCGTAGTAGCCAATCATCTCCAGGCTCACCATGCCCACTACCGGCGTTTTATTGTTGAACAATGCAGTGGCGTGTATCGAACTGCCCATGTCTTTGGTGCCGTAGTAAGGGGGTTCTTCCAGGCTGTAGGCTACCAGGTCCACACGCATCTCCCATTTACTTTTATCTGTTTCTGCCAGCATGCGAGCCAGTTCCAGCAGTCCGGCTACGCCACTGGCATTATCATCAGCGCCGGGTTTCTCGCCCTGCACATCGTAGTGTGCGCCTATGATAACGCGTGGTGCATTGGGCGGGCCGAAGCTGGCATATACATTGTAATAGCGCACAGCATTTACCGTAAAGCCCTGCATGTATGCTTCCTTAGTTACTTCAGAAAATTCTTTGTGTATATAGGCTGCTGTACGGTTGAGCGCCACCGTGTCCCGGTAATTGCGGTAACCTTTCCCGGTTGTGAGCTTGATAACATGCCTGCGCAGGGCTGCTTCGCTGGCTTCGGTAGCCGTGGTGGTTATGTGCAGGAGCATGAGTCCTGCAACAAGCAGGAAACGAAAGGGGCAGTAAAACATATATAGTGTTCTTCTTAGTACCTATGTTCATGCGCCGTCCTTATGCCCCCACAGGTACAGGCATGCGTACGTGCGGTAGGGGCTCCACTTAGCTGAAATCTTCAGCGTCCGTTCCCTCAGTTGTTTTTTGTCGGTGGGGTCCAGTTTATAGAGTTGTATCATGGCTTGCTGTATGCCCAGGTCGTCCACGGCAAACACATCTTCGCGCCCCAGGGCAAACATCAGTTGCATCTCCACCGTCCACCTGCCCACGCCTTTTATCGGCAGCAGGAAGTCCATCACTTCTTCGTTGCTCATTTTGTACAGCTTTTTATCGTCCATGCCATGTTCCAGCGCATAACGGGCTATGTTTTGTATATAGCTCACTTTAGCATTTGACAGGCCGATGGCACGTAGCTTTTCCGGCTTAGTATCCGCTACCTGCTGCGGTGTGGGTTCTTCTTTGTGATACAGGTCAAGGAAGCGGTGGTAAATAACCTTGGCTACTTTGGTAGATAACTGCTGGCTCATGATGGATGCCATCAGGTGCAGGCATACGTTCTTGCGGCGCGCCACTTTCTTAGCGGGCTGTGTCTTGAGCAACGGTGCCAGTTTCCTGTCTTTCGACAGGTGCTCCAGGTAAATTGGTTCTTTTGTTGTTGCCATGAAAGGATTAAGATAATAAAATCGTTATATAATCAATAATATAATGCTGTGATGCAAAGCATTTACTGTTATTTCTCTGTGCAAATCTTATCTTTGCGCCCATTAATATGAAACTATGAAGAATACTCCCTTTACAGACAAGCATATAGCGCTGGGCGCTAAGATGGCCGAGTTTGCAGGCTACAACATGCCCATTTCTTATACAGGTATCAACGACGAGCACGCTACGGTACGCAAAAACGCAGGTGTGTTTGATGTAAGCCATATGGGCGAATTTATACTGAAAGGACCTGATGCGCTGGACCTGATACAGCGTGTAACCAGCAATGATGCGAGTAAACTGAATGAAGCGGGAAAAGTACAATACAGCTGCCTGCCCAATGCTGAGGGTGGTATAGTGGACGACCTGCTGGTGTATGCCATAGAGCCCAACAATGTATATATGTTGGTGGTGAATGCATCGAACATAGAAAAAGACTGGAACTGGATAAGCAAGAATAATACCAAGGGCGTGGAGATGCACAACATCTCTGACAAAACAGGACTGCTGGCCGTACAGGGCCCCAAGGCTGTAGAGTATATGCAGGAACTGACTGATATGGACATCACCCACCTGAAATACTACACTTTTGTAAAAGGCAAATTTGCCGGAGTAGATAACGTGGTGGTGAGCGCTACGGGTTATACAGGTGCAGGTGGTGTAGAAATATACTTTGAAGACAAAGACGGCGCTGCTGACAAAATATGGAACGAAATCTTCCGTGTAGGCGGGCCGAAAGGAATGAAACCCATAGGCTTGGGTGCACGTGATACCCTCCGCCTGGAGATGGGCTTCTGCCTGTATGGTAATGATATAGATGATACTACTTCTCCGCTGGAAGCAGGACTCGGCTGGATAACAAAATTCACGAAAGACTTTACGTCTAAAGAAATATTTGAAGCTCAGAAGGCAAACGGCGTAAGCCGCAAGCTGGTGGGCTTCGAGATGGTGGACAAAGGCATACCCCGCCACCACTATAAAATACAGAACAATGCCGGCGAAGAAATAGGTTTCGTAACATCGGGCACACAATCGCCCAGTCTGAATAAAGCCATAGGCATGGGTTATGTGCGCAAAGACCTGGCAGCAGTGGGCAGCGAAATCAACATTATGATTCGTGATAAAGCAGTGAAAGCCAAAGTGGTAAAAATGCCTTTTGAATAATCGCTGAATAAAAAATTTGGAAAGCCATCACAATATATGTGGTGGCTTTTTTGTTGTACCTTACTTTTTTATTGATATTATGTTATCTCGAATCTCCTATATACTGTGTGCCGCAATCATACTTTATGCGGCATTTGTCTTTTATCCCAAGTGGAAAAACAAAGGGCCTGAAACCAGTCTTGGCTGGGATGCCTGTAGTTATTACTGGTATCTGCCTGCTACCTTTGTTTACCAGGACCTGAAAGAGCAAAAATTCGGCGACAGCATCATTGACAAATATGGCTTTACGCCAACATACGAGCCCTTTGTGCATGAGAACGGTAACGTGGTTATTACCTATACTTCAGGCCTCGCACTGATGCATCTGCCTGCTTTTGCTGTTGCTCATGTATTGGCAAAACCCTTAGGTTATCCTGCAGATGGGTTTTCATGGCCTTACCAGGTAGCAGTGCAGCTATGGAGCCTGCTGGCGGCATTGGTCGGATTGTGGTATTTCAGAAAATTATTGTTGCGTTACTTCAGCGATAACGCAACAGCTATTTCATTACTGCTGCTGGTCTTTGGTACCAATTACCTGAATTACACGGGCATTGATGTTACACTCACGCATAGCTGGCTCTTTACCATCTACACGCTACTAATGCTCAATGCAGGTAATTTTTACAGCAATCCAAATAATAAATATGCTGTAAGGATTGGTTTACTCACCGGGCTGGCTATACTCATCCGCCCGTCCGAAATGATTGCCATACTTATACCATTGGCATGGGGCATGAACAGCATTTTACCCAAGGCTATCGGCGGCAGTTTACGCTTCTTAAGGGAACATTACAAGCCTGTATTACTCGCTGTGGTATGTGTCATATTAGTAGGCTCGATACAGGTTTTATATTGGTTGTATGTTACAGGCAAACCATTGGTGTACAGTTATGCCGATAAAGGCTTTTCATGGAAAGCACCACATTTCTTTGATTATACCCTCAGTTACCGCAGTGGATGGCTGGTATACACACCGTTGATGATTTTTGCCTTTGTCGGGTTGCTCGTGTATTTATGGAAGGGCAAAAACAAGGTAGCAGTTATCGGGTTCTTTTTGCTGAACTACTATATAGTAGCTGCATGGGATGTATGGTGGTACGGTGGCATGGGTGGCAGGGCAATGGTGCAGAGTTATGCCGTTGCTTTCTTAATGATAGCAGCTTTGATAGAATGGCTTTTAAGTACAAAATGGATTAAATGGCCAATCTTTGTCGTCATTCTCGTATTAGCTTATGTGAATATCTGGTTTACCTACCATGCACATGCCCACAATGGGCTGTACGATCCCACCGGCATGACAAAGGCCTATTATTGGGCTGTGGTAGGCA
>JACFNS010000086.1 GCA_019454705.1 Taibaiella sp.
GTTTGTTGGCAACCGACGTAACAGTCATGCCCTGCTGCGCGGTGCTGTATGCCATCAGGTTGAAGAGGAAAATAAAATACGCGCCAAGTAATAGGGCATTCAGCAACCAGTGTTCGTATTGTATTTCGGCACGGAAAGGGTGATAGCCATGCGTGGCCCAGCCTGTGAACATGCACACCCAGTAGTTGACCGTAATGGCCTGCATGGTATCTACATTATATTTTGCAAACAGCTTGAAGGCAATGAAAATAAATGTATTGAGCAGGATAACTAACAGCAGGTATTGCATGTGCAAATTTACAACTCGTAACCCGGCATAAAAGGATACGGGTTGTTTTTATTTATATACAGGTGCAATACATCGCTGCCCACGGGTGTTTGTTCTGCGAGTACACCATCCTGTAATTTAGGTGCGGGAATACCGTTTGATAATTTCGCTTCTGTTGCGAACACCCGTGCTTCGTCCCATAATCCGGCGGAGATAAAACTTTCCAGGAGTTTCGCACCACCCTCTACAATAAGTGACTGCTTGTCGGCTGAATAAAGCTTATCTAATAACTGTGGTATGATATTTTCATTGAAGTCCAGTTGCACGTATTCGACATTGTCTTCCCTACCTGATTTGCTACTGTTCAGCACCCATGTTTCTGCTTCATCATCGTACAGCTTGTGCGTAGTGGGTATTTGCAGGTTTTTGTCCACTACTATGCGTAAAGGATTTTTACCCTTCCACAAACGCGCCGTGAGTTGCGGGTCGTCGTTGAGTGCGGTGGTGTACCCTACCATAATGGCGTCTTCTTCCGTACGCCATTTGTGTACCAGTTGCTGGCTATGTGGTGTACTCAACTGGTAACGGCTACGGTCTAAAGGTGCTATACATCCATCAGCCGACTGCGCCCACTTCAATATTACATAAGGGCGTTTGCGCTCCTGCATAGAAAAGAAACGCCTGTTGATCCAGCGGCCCTCAGCCTCCAGTATCCCGGTAGTGACGTGTATGCCCGCTTGTTTAAGGATATTAATTCCTTTGCCGTCCACTTTATCGTTCGGGTCGGTATTGCAGATGATGACTTCCTTTACCTGCTCCTGCACCAGCCTGTTGGCGCAGGGTGGTGTTTTGCCATAGTGTGCGCAGGGTTCCAACGATACATACATGGTGCTGTGTGGAATGAGGTGCTTATCTTCTTCCTTTACCGATGCAAGGCAATTTACCTCGGCATGGGGGCCACCATATTCTTTGTGCCAGCCCTCGCCAATGATGCGGCCCTCGAACACCAGCACGGCGCCTACCATTGGGTTGGGGCTTACACGGCCCTTGCCCAGCAGCGAAAGCTCTAAGCAACGTTGTATATATTGTTCGTGATGCAAAGTGAGCGTAAATGTACAAAAAGGGAATTGGTGAAATATGAACTACATCCGTTCGATTATCCCCGCTATACCCTGGCCGCCGCCTACGCAGGCTGTTACCATACCGTATTTTTTATTCAGCCTTTCCAGGTCGTGGAGGTTTTGGATGGTGAGTTTAGCGCCGCTGCAACCGAGAGGGTGCCCCAATGAAATTGCACCACCGTTAATGTTCACTATATCGGGGTTGATGCCCAGCTCGTTGATGACTACGATGGACTGCGATGCAAAGGCTTCGTTCAGTTCTACCAGGTCAATATCGTTCAGCTTCATGCCTGCCTGCTTCAATACTTTGGGCACAGCGGCTACAGGGCCTATACCCATAATGCGCGGGTCAACACCTGCACTGGCACATGCCACCAGCCTGCCCCATGGTTGTAAACTAAGAGTCTTCATCAGTTGCTCGCTCATTACTATTACAAATGCGGCGCCGTCTGATGTTTGTGATGAATTACCTGCTGTAACAGAACCACCAGCTGCGAATACAGGTTTTAGCTTTGCCAACGCTTCCATACTGGTATCGGCGCGGGGGCCTTCGTCTGTGTCAACGATATACTCGCGTGTGGTGCGTTTGCCGTTTTCCCCTACGGTTATTTCTTCCACTTTTATTGGCAGTATGCCTTTTTTGAAGTAACCCTGCTGTATGGCGTTCAATGCTTTCTTATGCGAGTTGTAGGCAAACTCATCCTGCGCCTCGCGACTTACTTTATAGTCCTTAGCTACCTGCTCGGCAGTAAGGCCCATGCCGAGATAGTAGTCGCCGTTGTCTTTAGTAATGTTATAATTGGGCATGGTGCGCCAGCCCGCTGTGGGTACCAGGCTCATGCTTTCCGTTCCACCTGCTATGATGCAGTCCGCCATACCGGTTTGTATTTTGGCTGTGGCGATGGCAATGGTTTCCAACCCTGATGCACAATAGCGGTTGACGGTAACACCCGGTGCCCACTCGCCCACCGCACGGTTGGCTATAATGCGCCCCACCTGCAGGCCCTGCTCTGCCTCGGGCACGGCATTGCCTACTATTACGTCGTCTATTAGTTTGGGGTCCAACTGCGGTACCGATGCCAGCAGGCCCTTTATCACATCTACGGCCAGGTCGTCAGGACGGGTGAACCTGAAACCACCCCTGCCTGCCTTGCCTACTGCCGTGCGGTAACCCGCTATTATATATGCGTCCATAAATTCAAAAGTTAAATCCCGATAGCTATCGGGACAAAAGCCCAAAAGTTGTAATATTCGTTATCCTGAACAATCGCTGTTTGCTGCTGTTTTAAAGTTAAGGAATATAGTGCAGAAGACTGTAAAGGAAAGGTGAAATAAAGTATAACATAGGCTTATACATGTATTGCACCCATCATGTAAAGCTGTAGTAAATTTGCAGGTATGGAAAAGAAGAAGACTTTAGTATTGGGCGCGTCGGTGAACCCCGCGAGGTATGCAAATATGGCCATCAACAGGCTGCTGGCATACGGGCACCCCGTAGTAGGAATAGGTAAGGACAAAGGCAATGTAGGCGGCGTGGAGATAACGATGGATACTCCGCCGATGGATGATATAGATACAGTAACCTTGTACCTGAACCCGCGCAACCAGGTACCTTATCATGATTATATTCTTTCGCTAAAACCCAAACGCGTAATATTTAACCCCGGCACTGAGAATGATGAACTGGAAGAAAAGTTGGAGGCTGCTGGGATAAAACCTGTTATTGCCTGTACATTGGTGATGCTGGGTACGGGGCAGTATTAAAAGCCTCTCCCAAGGAGAGGTGATATTTGGTATAGTTGTGTGACAATACTTTGAGTTGTGTATTGTAACTTGGGTTGCAATGAAACAGCTGCTATCCATAACAATATTTATCTGTTCTTTAAACTCATTTGCACAAAATCATTCCGGAGGTATAGAATGTACTGCCACAGATATTAATGGAAAGCCGGTTGCATACGCAACAATAACAGTTCGTGTAGATACAATTATTAAGGGTGGTGCTATTACAGATGACGAAGGGAAATGTATTATTAGACCTCTCGCACCCGGAAGATATGATGTTACCTTTCAAGCTGTACAACACTGCACTATTGTAAACAAGGGGATTATTGTTTACCCCAGTCAAAATACTCTGCTAACAATCAATAACATAAAGTCAGACAGTGCAAAATCTTCAATAGAAATCAGAAAAGAACGATCACATGAAGGGACAATTGTAGCCCCCGACAGAGTTATCAGTACCGAAGATCTAAACAGACTACCTACACGTAAGACAAGCCCAATAACTGATACAACGCATTGATTGCAAAAAAGATCAGATGAAACACCACCACCCCATACAAATATCTATACCACAGCCCTGTAGCGAGGACTGGAACAAAATGACACCGCAGGAGCAGGGCAGATTTTGTGATAACTGCCAGAAGTGTGTGGTGGATTTTACGGGGTTTACCGATGAGCAGTTGTATAAGTACTTCAGAGAACATAAGGGTGAAAATGTATGCGGCAGGTTTCAGAACTGGCAGTTGAAAAGACAGGTTGCTTTACCTCCTGAACCACGCAACAGGTTGTACAAGTGGTTTATCAGCCTGGGGTTTGTTATTTTTCTTGCAGAGTTGTTGGGTACAGAGGCTAAGGCGCAGGGTCAAAGTGGAAAAATCCTAGGTACCATATTGGATATGGATGGTAACTACCTGCCAAATGTACTCGTGCAAATATCGGAAGGGGAATTTATTCGGGATTCAGCTTACACTAATCAGGACGGGGCATATATGACAAAAAAATTACCTCCAGGTAAATATGCTATATTTATTCAACATCCTAGTTTTGCAAAGAAGGTAACCACTGAGGTACTTGTCACTCCAGATAGGAACACAGAGGTAAATACCAAGTTAAAACCATGCGTCGATTTATGCAGCGAAATAGACACGAGCATTTTTATAATCCCTAAAACTATTATTATGGGCGGCGTAAGTACCAATCACACATTGACTGGCGATGAAATTGAACGAATGCCAACCCGCAATATTGATAATAAGAAGAGTAACTTTTTTGTAAGATTATGGAATAAGTTATTTTAAGATGAAACAACCCAAACCCATACAAATATCCATACAACAGCCCTGAAGCGAGGACTGGAACAAAATGACGCCGCAGGAGCAGGGAAGATTTTGTGATAGCTGCCAGAAGTGTGTGGTGGATTTTACGGGGTTCACGGATGAGGAGTTGCACCAATACTTCAGAAAAAATAGTGGCGAAAAAGTATGCGGCAGGTTTCAAAACTGGCAATTGCAACGTGTGGTTGCTTTACCACCTGAACCGCGCAGCAGGTTTTACAGGTGGTTTATCAGCCTGGGGTTTGTAGTTTTTCTCTCGGAGTTATTGGGAACAGAAGCTAAAGCTCAGGAACCAGTCACCCCACATGCCCAAAAGCATAAGAAACAAAAGCCAGGTGCGATTCTAGGCACAATATTGGATGAACAAGGCAAACCCGTAAAACAAGCACAGGTATATATATTGCATACCGACGGTTCCAGGAGTGCAACAATAACAGATGACGAAGGGAACTATGTCATAAAGAAAATAACAAGCGGCCAACATAATCTTATAGTAGCTACTGACAACTATAAAAAACTTATTGTAAAAAACGTAGCCATAGAAGCCAAACGAAATACATGTGTAAACGCCGTACTGACCAAACCGACACGCCAAGACGATACAGTAAATTATATTGAGTATACACAACCTGCAATTGATGTATATGGAATGGTTGAGGTTACTGAAATAAAATAAATGGCGTGCACTGATTACAGCTTTATCTATATCCTCAGAAGATCCCCACGCTACTTTGCACTACGCTCAGTATGATCCCGCATCAGGCGGGACAGGCTCCAAACGGATTAACCTTTTACCCTATTAACTTATTAACCTATTAACGTATTATCGTACCAACCTCAACTATAACTATGCCCCATCCAGAGTGCACCGCCAATACTGTCGCGGGACGCACCGGTAACGCTGGTGAGGACGTTGGTTTCTTCCCTCCACCGCAGTACACCAATCAGCGCCATCACTATCGCTTCTTTGTATAGTACGGTGTTGGTGTCGGGTACTACTACTTCAGTATTATGTTCAGTCAATCCCTGTTGTATGGTTTCTACCAGGAAGGTATTTAATGCTCCGCCGCCCGATACCAGCAGTTGCGCTTTTTCTTTGCCCGTGGGGTATTTCTTTACAGCATCGGTTATCTTATCGGCTATATGCTGCACAGCAGTGCGCAACAAATCTTTCAGGTCGTTTTTGCTTTCCAGCAGTATGGGGAAGACTAGTTCCTTCGCCTGCTCGTTGCTCAATGATTTTGGTGGCTCCTGCAGGTAATACGGTTCATCATTCAGGTCGGCGAGGATATCCACCTGCAACTTTCCCGCACGCGCCATATCACCGTTCTCGTCCATAGTTTTCCCCCCCATTTCTGCGAGGCCATTGAGCACCTGATTGGCAGGGCAAATATCAAATGCAAGCGTACCTCCATTGTGCGGCACGGTTATGTTGGCAATACCACCGATGTTCAACCAATAATCGTATTGGCCAAACAGCAACCTGTCGCCTATGGGTACTATAGGAGCGCCTTGTCCGCCCAGTGCCACGTCCATATTGCGCAGGTCGCTCACTACCGGCAGACCCGTTACAGCAGCTATGGTAGCCCCATCGCCTATTTGCCCTGTGGTATGGTTATGCGGTTCGTGCATAACAGTATGCCCGTGCGACGCTACCAAGTGTACCTGGTGCTCTATACCGTGTTTTTCTATAAAACTATTTACAGCCTCACCTAAAAACCTGCCATAGGCAGTGTGCAGCCTCAGGTACTCGTGTGTACGCAGCTGCCCTGCATTGCGCAGGCTGTTCTCCATTTCTTTATCATAGGGAATACAATCCGCATGTACTATCTCGTAAGCCCAGCCGCCACGCACTTCGTTCAGGTGAACATATGCTATATCCAATCCATCCAGCGAGCTGCCGCTCATCAAGCCAATAACCTTATAAACCATGGCGCGAAAATACAAAACCCCTTCCGACTTATTATCGCATTGCCGCAACTTGTCCCGCCCATGCGGGATTAGCATATTGCCGCATTGCATTTAACTTTACCCCATGTACCATCCGCCGCATTTTACTGAAAAAGACAGGGACGTTATTATCTCCTTTATGCAGGAATACCCTTTTGTCACGCTGATATTGAATCATGAAGGGAAAAGCCACGCGACACAAATACCTGTAATGCTGCGCGAAGAGGATGATACACTCTACATAACCGGGCATGTGTACCGCCATGCAGGGCACTACCCTGCCCTGGCTAGCAGTGCAGAGGCTTTACTGCTCTTTACAGGGGCACACTGCTATGTAAGTGCCAGTTGGTACATCCGCCGCGGGCAGGCATCTACCTGGAA
The DNA here is from genome assembly GCA_019454705.1 of Taibaiella sp. GTDB lineage: Bacteria > Bacteroidota > Bacteroidia > Chitinophagales > Chitinophagaceae > UBA5543. The sequence goes on from JACFNS010000086.1 coordinate 6,840, forward strand.
CTATATGAGTGTGCAGGCAAGGGGCGCTGTACGCATGATGGGGAGTGAAGAAACATTGGCATTAATAACCGCCCTTACCCACCAATACGAAGATAGTCAATTGCTACCCGAAACGGTGGAACAGATGAGCGATGACTATATAAAAGCTAACCTGGTAGCAATTGCAGGTTTTGAAATAAAAGTTACGCAATTGGACGCTACTTTCAAGCTGAACCAGAATAAAGATGATGAGAGCTTCCGTAACGTCGTGGAACAGTTGATGGCAAGCGAAGATTTCAACAGCATAACCATAGCCGGAGAAATGATAAAACTGCGCCCGCACCTGTTTTCTTAAAAACGAAAAAGCTGCTCCCTACGGGAACAGCTTTTCTTCGATTGCTTACTAAATATGATTAAGCAGGTTGCTTTTGCAATACAGCAGCCATTGTTTTGCCTATGTCAGCGGGGCTATCCACTACATTGATACCACACTCGCGCATGATTTTCATCTTGGCAGCGGCAGTATCATCAGCACCACCTACTATGGCACCTGCGTGGCCCATACGGCGGCCGGGAGGCGCTGTCTGGCCGGCGATGAAGCCTACCACGGGTTTGCGCATATTGTCCTTCAGCCAGCGGGCAGCCTCAGCTTCCATTCCGCCGCCTATTTCACCTATCATGATGATACCCTCTGTTTCTGGGTCGTTCATCAGCATCTCCACCGCTTCTTTGGTAGTGGTACCAATGATTGGGTCGCCACCGATACCGATAGCCGTAGTAATACCCAAACCGGCCTTAACTACCTGGTCTGCAGCCTCATACGTCAGCGTACCCGACTTGGAAACAATACCGATAGTACCTTTTTTGAATACGAAACCGGGCATGATACCCACTTTTGCCTCATCGGCAGTAATTACGCCGGGGCAGTTAGGGCCTATCAGGCGGCAATCTTTACCGTTCAGGTAAGCACGCGCCTTTACCATATCCTGTACGGGAATACCCTCAGTGATACAGATGATGACCTTAATACCCGCGTCAGCAGCTTCCATTATCGCATCGGCAGCAAACGCTGGGGGTACGAAAATGATGGAAACATCAGCACCTGTTGCCGTTACCGCATCCTGCACGGTGTTGAATACAGGCCTGTCCAGGTGCTGCGTACCGCCTTTTGCGGGTGTTACACCACCTACCACGTTAGTACCGTACTCTATCATCTGTCCGGCGTGGAAAGTACCCTCGCTACCAGTGAAGCCCTGTACTATTACTTTAGAATTTTTATTAACCAATACAGCCATGAGCTAGAAATATCTTTGATTATATAATAATGAACGGGTGCAAATTTAAGGTAAATACAGGCAAAACCAAATGCAAGAAAATCCCCATATATCCCCGGCAAAAAAAAGTTCTTTCGTGTACCAACCTTTTTGAAGGTCCCTCCGTCTTAATAGGCAACAGGGCAATAATAGCCCGGGAAACGATACGATTTACTACCTCTCACCTAAAAAATTTAAGTATGTAATGGGTAATCAATTCTAGATTATGGAAGCCGGTGTCTACCGGCTTTCTTATTTG
>JACFNS010000087.1 GCA_019454705.1 Taibaiella sp.
TGGAAAACCTGAAGTTCAATGCTTCCGTAGCCCGCTATTACAAGATACCCACTTACACTATTCTGGGTTTTCAGCAGGCAGGGATGTATGTAAACAAAAGCAGTAAATATATTCAGAGCGACCACCTGGTAGCCGGTTTCGAATACCTGCCGCAACCTGATACCCGTTTTACTTTGGAAGGGTTTTACAAGCAATATGAAAATTATCCTGTATCGCTGATAGATGGTATATCATTAGCCAACAAGGGTGGAGATTTTAGCGTGCTGGGCAATGAGCCTGTTTCATCCACAGGGCAGGGCAGGAGTTATGGCGGGGAGTTCCAGTTTCAGCAGAAGCTGGCAAAAAATTTCTTCGCGATACTTTCTTATACGTATTACTTCAGTGAGTTCACTAATGCTAACGGGCAATACGAACCCGCATCCTGGGACAACCGCCACCTATTGTCTTTCATTGGTGGCTATAAATTCCCGCGCAACTACGAACTGGGCGTGAAGTTCCGCTTCCAGGGCGGTGCGCCTTATACACCATTCGACCCCGCAGCATCACAACTTAATTACCTGTCAACAGGTGTAGGTACGTTTGACAACACGAGGTTTAACGACCAGCGCCTGGGCAACTTCCACGCTATGGATATCATGCTGGACAAGAAATGGAACTTTGACAAATGGTCGCTGGACGTGTTTATAGATGTAACCAATGCTTATGGCAGTGTACAGCCGCAATACCCGCAGTACACTTTCCAACGCACGCGAGATAATACAGCATTTGCCACTACAGACGGGCAACCGGTACGTGCAGATGGCAGCAATGCGATACCCTATTTACTGGAGGAATCAGAACCTGTAATTATACCTACTATTGGTTTTATACTCGCGTTCTGATTATCGCCAAAGCCCGAGTATCAAACCCATGACGGCAAAGGACACTGTTATGTAGCCGCCGTTGATAAAAATATAACTGGAGGGCCTGCCCTCGAACAGGGCTACAATAGCAAGGCTAAGCGCAGCCCAGCCAAAGCCTGCCAGCAGTGCGGCGGAGATAGCCCAGCTAACTGTTGTATCAGGGCCGCTGATGAAAAACGCAAGGTCGTAGGCCATGACGAGTGAGAAAAGAAATGATAGCCCGAATACTAATCCTTTATTGGTCTTTGGTTCTCCTTCGCCAAATCGGTTGGCCTTCATCCAGCCTTTGTAAAAAAGCATAGGCGAATACCATAAGCCGCCAATGACGAACATAGACAATGCAGCAGTAAATACCGCCAGGTGGTTTACACTTGCTTCCATATATTTTTTTGAAACAAAATAATAAATCAGCCTATGTTATCAATGGTATAAAACTTAATAATCCTTAATGCAAATATTTAATGATTATGTCCTTCATGATTGTGTGTATCTTCTTTGAGTATGTCTACAGGAAGGTCAGCCGGCTTAATACCTGTGAGTTGCTTCATCTTCTGATGAAGGTCCTGCTCATACGCTACCCATGGTATACCGGGTGTTAAGGTCTTTTTCATCGCTTCCCTGGCTGCATCCCTGTTTCCCTGGGCCCATTCAGCCTCCGCAATATAGAGGTAAGCCTTCTCGTTTCCCGGATTCAACTTTGTACTCCTGTTCATATAGGCTATTACCTCTTGAGCATTGCCACCACTGTTGGATTGCCAGAGGTTACGCTCGCATAACCCTGCCAGGTAATACACGTAATCGTTTTTATCATTTTGAGACATATATGCCTCGAGGTGCTCCTGCGCTTTTGCAAACTGTCTCCCGTTAACCGTTAGTACAGCCATGCCCAGGTGGGCGTCTGCATTATTGTTGTCTATCTCCAGCGCATGGTGCAGGTACATATGCGCGCTGTCCATCATCTTCTTTTTCATTTCCTCGCCATCTACTATATCCGCATGGTCTTTGTATATATTACCTATCGTAGCCAGCGCTTCCGCATCTTCAGCAAAATCTGTTTGTATTGCCGGCCGCATAAAACGTAGTGCTACACTGGTATTGCGCACCATATTGTAAAACTTGCCGGCATGTATAGGCAGGTGCCTTTCGTCTTCTTCTTCGTATGATATGGTTGGGTTGAGCAATTTTGTGAGTGCAGTAGCCCATGCGGGGTCATCAGCCTCTTGTGGCCAGGTGAAGAGTTTGGATGCCGCAGGGCCGTAGTTGATATGTTTATTTTCTTCGGTTGTCCGCACCATGATTACCGTTAGCGGGTCTATATGCACCACGTTGAAACCTTCTCCCCAATACAACATCAATTGCAGATTGGTGAGTTGCGAGGTGCTGAGTACCACATAGTTGAATTTGTAAGTTGAATCCAGTTCATAAAACTTATTGGGTTTGCCGTAGAGTTCAAAGTATTTATCAAAAAACTCCGCCGGAAAAATGTCCAGGTTGCGCAGGTCGATGTATGACTTGAAATCGGGGTAGAGCCTGTACAAAAGGTAGGATGAAACAAAGTAATCGGAAAAGGCAGGGCCTTTGATTTTATATTGTTCCAGGAAATCTGCCGCGGCTACAGGGTTTTTGAGTGTGTTCAGGTGCAGGCCGTACTTGTTGGGAGATTGTGTGAAATTGTAATAACGATTACTGACAACTGATATATAAAATAACGCTGCAACCATAATACTGATAATAACAGCTTTTCCTGTAGCCTGGATATAAAAACTTTTACTTGTGAGTTTCAGTTGTTCAGCCAGTCTTCTGAACATAATGGGCAAGGTTGGTATTAACGCTATTTGCGCAAATGGTATGTTTCGGTTGGCAGTTAATGAGAGATAGCCCAGCAGTAATAATGAAAGCAGGTAACCTGTGAATAACGGAGAAAATACCTGCTTACGTTCATCTTTAGGGGAAGTAATTATGCGTAGTGCCCAGAAAAGCAGGACCGCCGCCAGCATTACTATATGCAATTTACCCTGTATAGTCCAATATTCAGGTGCTGCGACAGAAAATAGTTCAGTAGTATATTTATTTACTTTCAGTTGTCTGAAGATTTCAAATGGCTGCTTCCAGAGTTGTATACCATTAGGGTTGGCCAGTATAGCCAATGCCATGCCTGCCCAAACAGCACCAAGCCTCGAGGTTGATTGCAGAGACTCTCTATTCTTATTGACAAGGTAGGATATAAATCCCCCTGAAATATATGCGGCTATTATTGCCATGCCCACAGGATATGCCTCATGCATGTTGGACCATAGGCATTGCAGAGGTATCAGCCAAAGAATACGCCTCCATGCAAAGCCGGGAGATTGCCAGAGTATAAGTATGTATGCAGCAGTAAAAAGGTGGCTCACCATCTCCGGTCTGCCCGCCATACGAAATTCTGATATTGCAAGAAACAACAATACCGCTACTACTGAATAAAAAACAGATAATTGTCTGCCCAGGTGTTTGGCCAGCAACTGCATTATTTTCAACAGTATGAATACGATGGCAACATTCACTAAAGACTGTAGTAGCATAACTCCATGCGGGCCCAACATCTTTTCAATTGATGCAATAATAACCTCGTATAGCCATTTTACATTTATCCATTTGGCGCCCTGCATGGTGTACGAAAACTCATCGGTACGTGTGATGGTATTATTATCCAGCATCCACCTGCCACTGAGCAATTGCCACCAGATATCAGGTTCGCGCAGTTGTTTCATGCCCAGCACAAAGGCGCAGAGATAACAGAGAATATATGGCAGCCTGGTCAGTTGTTTGAACATGATAGACAGATGTATTTTAAGGGGGAAAATACATATAAATTTCAGCTAAGGCAATTTATGTACTTACTTTACATTGCCAAACTAACACTTATGGATTTTAACCCTGCAGGCGAAGCAAGCACTGTTGCACTAATTTACTTTAAACGAAAGTTTCCCTACAACTCTGTCAAGCATTATGACTATAAAAAGGACGACAAGAGAAGGAGGAGATTTTCAGTTATAAGTACTTTCTCGATAATCGCAGCTATTTTGTATTTATTCGGACTTCCAGTGTTTTATACAGCGGTGTTATCGGTATTCATTCCTGCAATTTATGAAATGTTATTGCCTGCAGGCGCGATGTACTATCCGCCAGAATGGTTAATGTATCTGTTGATTTGCATACCGCTGACTATTGGTACACTTATTTGGGTGCATGAATGGACATTCAAACTTTTTTTGCAGAACGATTACGAAGAATTTGAAGACTTTTATAACGATAGGCAGGGTTATAACAATAAGAAAGCTGGTGTGCGGCTTGCTAAAATCGGTCTTGTTTTTACGTTACTGTTTTTACCATTTATTGTTGGTTCAAGGGTGATTGTATATAATGACAGTATTACCTTAAAACAATTCTACCAAATCAAAGCGCGCAACTATAAATTTGAGGATATAGCCCAGATTAACCTATATAGTCAATATCAAAACAGGAAAGGGGAGATAACAGAAAGTAATCACTACGTCTTGCAATTTACAGATGGTTTCGAATTTTATGTGGGGTATTACCTGAATGATGACAGTGTTATACAGTCCTTTACCAGAGATCTGTCAAAACGTTCAGGTAGGCCAATAAATGAGGGCGGTATAGATTATTACGAAGAATGACAGGAAATCCATAATGAGATTCCTGTCATTCTTGTCAATTTCACCATCTATTATTGCACCAACGTAGTTGTACCCAGGTTGGTTGTTTGCCCATATGTCACAGAAACATTGTTTAATGTTACATCCAGGTAAAGCGCCGCTGCAGCATCGTATGTTATCGTATATGTACCTGCCGGCAATCCTGTGAACATATAATACCCGTCAGCAGCAGGTATAGCTGCATATGTATCAACGCCATTGGACGCGTAAACTGTTACCAGTGCGGCTGAAGGCAATACATATCCTTTTATCCTGCCATCGGTAGCTTGTGAGTAAGCCCTGACAACAGGTTTTAGGTTATATTTCCCGTTCCCGGTCTCTACTATTGATTTACCGGCATCGAAGTCTATCCATACTACATAAGCTCCACCGGCTACAAATTCCTGTTGTAAGTTGAGCTTTAAGCCACTTTCCTGGGCAGAGGGTGTGTTCAATGCATATGATTGGCCGTCAATCACCACTGAGTTATTGCTGCCTAAAATCAGGCGTATCTGACCTATTTTACCTGCAGGCAGGTCTGCCCTCAACAACAACGTATCCAGTCCATTACGGAAATCCAGTAGGTTGTACACTCCTGGCCTTACTGGTGTGAGCGCTACTGCTGCACTACCTTCCATGGTAACCTCTACTTGTTGTATATCTATATATACGGCATCATAGTTGGCAGGGTCGTCAGTCAGGTAAAAACTCACATTTGCCATTTGCGACTTGTCGGACGGGGTAGTACTGTCTTTTTTATTACAAGCGGAAAATATCATAGTTGCCGCCAGGACTGCCGCGGTCAGTCCCCCAAAAATGCCCTTTTTCATATACTTAAAGTTTAGTTTGTTCATCTACATAACAGTTTTTACAGAAATAGGTTGAACAAAAAATGTTAAAATGTCTGCAGTTAATTGATAATCAACCAGTTATTCAAAAAAAAGCCCTGCCAATTTTGGCAGGGCTTACTATAACTAATCACTAAAAAGGGAATTATTGCTTACTATCTGTGCCTTCAGTCTCAGGTTCTTCTTTTGCATTTTTACACTGCATCATGAAGTACTGGTTGGCAGTCGCGCCCCAGTATGGCTTACTCATATCACTTGTTTCTTCTTTGGCAAACAAAGGTTCTGCTTTCTCAAAGTAGGGGAGTGCTTTTTTGGCTCCGCCACCAAACATCTTAGGTGTAAAGAATACAGAGGTACCCTTCAGGTAATATATACGCGGGTTTTCTTCATTCAATTCTTTAGCCTTCTGCAGGTTGTCGTCAAAAAGCTTTCCGTATTTCTGCCAGCGGTTACGGCCATCCACAGCCATACGTGCCTGCGCATGCATAGCCTTCAGTACGTATATTTCATCTGTTTCCTTACCCAGTAAGGTCGTAGCCTCGTTCAGTTCCGCTTCCGCCTCATCCAGCAATGCGTCTTTTTTATCCATTTCGTTTTCAGGCATCATAAAAGACATTTGTGTTTTGGCGTAAGCGTTGTAGTAGTGTGGCGCCCATTGGTCGTTCCATTTCTTAGCTATCAACGCCAGTTTGTTACCTTGCGCTGTTTTTACAGTCATATCCTGGGTGGTGTCAAATGCCAGGAATGTTTTCTTCAATGCTTCGTTCATGTCCTGCCCGCAAGCCTGTACATAGGTAAGTGCCGCTGTGGCTACCAGTAAAATGTAACGTGTCATAATCGTTTTTGGTTTTATCTATTTATTTGGTTGTTCAAAATCTTATAGTTCATCAATGTCAAATGCTGTAAGCGAGAAGTTTACACCTACAAATACGGAACGGTATATTGGTGGTACAACAGGTGTTTGTACACCATTTGCATACCTGTAGCCAAATATGTTCTTTTGGTTGGTCACATTGTCCACACCAGCATATATTACAGAGAACCACTTGCCGAACGAGCGCAGGTAGTTAATAGTAATGCTCAGGTTGTGAAAAGCAGGCGTACGGTCACTCATAAAATCCGCTGCCGCCGGGTTGTAATACGGCCTGCCGCTGGAGTAGTTGTAAGTAGCGTTGACCTGTGTAGCCCACTTGGGGATAAAGTACTTGGTAACGATATTCAGGTTGTGTGTAGCTATGAAATCCGGTTGTACTGACGCAATGTAATTTTTATACAACCTGCGCGTATCTATATAACTGTACGATATCCAATAGTCACCATTTTTTACTGTTTTTTTATCGCGCCAGAACAGTTCAGCACCTTGTGCATAGCCATAGCCTGAATTGTCAACTAATATGGTGTCAGCAGGAAAACGGAAGTTGTTTGGGTCAAACATGCCGTTAATACGTTCCCTCACCAGTTGATGATAATCTTTGCGATAAGCTTCAAGCCTTAGGGTACGGTCGTTGTGCATATACTGGTAGTTGGCTATATAGTGTACCGATTGCTGAAAACCGGGTTTGTGATTTGCGATATAATATTGCGGATCAGGCAATTGATAGAATATACCACTGGCTAATGAAAACTGCCCATGCTGTCCGGCGCGTAAGGCCGCTGCCATCCTCGGGGCCACTGCATTGTTATTTATCAACATGCTGTGCTCGTAGCGAACACCCGGCTTAATTGCCAGCCAATACAGCGGCGACCATTCCACTTCCGTGTATCCAGCAATCTGTGTTTCTTCAAACCCTGTATTGAAAGTAAAAATGGTCCTGTCGTATGTGAAGTGTTGTATTTCCGTACCCATTAATACACTTACTTTAGTACCACCGAAATACTTTCCTTCCAACCTCACTTGCGAGCGGTCGTCTTTATTCACCAGCGGTGTGGTGTTAAACTTTATATCATCCTGGTTGTAGCTGTACATACCGGCGGCATACAGTCCCCATTTAGACTTCCATGTCTGCCTGTACGATACCACGCTATACACATTACTGTTCTTTAGCCCAAAGTCGAGGGTTTGACTTGCATCTGCCGGGTTGGGTAGGCGTGTACCGTTCTGAAATTGCTGGTAATTCACCAATACTTTAAATATGCCGTTCTCGTTGGGCTTGTAGGTGTATTTAGCAGACCCTCCACCGCCTTTAGGAACATCATAAAAGTCGAAGTTTGTTTTAGCAATGCCGTAAAATGGTGTGAGGTTGGTGTAGTTGGCTGATGCCTCAATACTTGATTTATTCATCAGCTTGGATGCTGACGCATATACACCTGCCATATGCAGGCCCATATTGATGGTACTCTTATCAGGCTGGTCGTTGCTGTTCAGTTCTAATACTGAGGACAAAGCTTGTCCGTAACGCGCGCTGTAACCGCCGCTGCTGAAGGACACACCTTTGAACTGGAAAGGGCCAAACCTGCTGCGAGCCGCTACTCCCGGTGCTGTACTCAGAAAGGCGTTCTGTGCCACCATGCCATCAATGATTACTGCTGCCTCGCTGGCATCGCCACCGCGTACAAACAATCCTGTTTGCGTACCCTGCTGTTGTGTACCCGGCAGGGTTTGTATAGCGCGTACCACATCAGCCTGTGTGCCTGCTGTAGTCACTATATCCAATGGTTTTAATATCGTACCCTCGCTGCCAGATGCTTCAAAAGAACCTGCAGTAACCGTTACCGTCCCCAGCCGCACCGTCCCGGTCTTCATTTTTAGTTCTATACCTTTTACGTCGCCAATGATGGTAACAGGCATACCTGCATTCTGGTAACTAACTTCTTCCGCCACTATTG